>JBAQEN010000215.1:0-10018 GCA_049286765.1 Methylococcaceae bacterium | reverse complement strand
CCTTACGGGTTACGGGTTGAAATCGCGCCGCCTAGCGCAGCGTCCTTACTCGTTTTCGTCTACCCGGTACGATATGATTGAGCTGAATCGGAGGAAAGGGGGGGGGGTTGCCTTGGGAATCCTGCATTGGATGACGTAATTGCCCCCCAAGGCGGCGGATCCGATTGTGCCGAAGCGCAAGACCTGGGGCTCCGTGTTTGAGCCGGAGGTCCTAACGGTCGACGTCACTACAATACGGCCATCGTGGGCCAAGGATTTAAACGTGCATACAACGTCCTCAGTTGGTGAATGATCTCTTACGGTAATAGAGGCGGAGTCGACACCCCCAGAATCCGAACCCTCCGCCATCGTGTCACGAACGACGGGGCAATTTACATGATGTCCGGAGTTGGGGTCTGTATTTACAGAACCATCCATAAAAAAACGGACAGCATCGCCGCTTGTTGGCTGGCACATTGCGCCGGGAAATGTCTTGCCATTTATAGCAGCAAATACATTACCTGAAATAGCCACTAAACCAAGGCCGATTAAAGCCAATATTGTTTTCATAAAAATCACCTGAAAAATATAAATATTAAAAAGATTCGACGTTAAAGTTTTTTAAACATCACACCGTTCAGGGAGTCTTTTATCCCTCCCTGACTCATGATTCCCATCATGCCAGGTTTTTGTTCAAATTATTTTTCGAAAAATTCTCTACTAATAAGAAAACTGAACATAAGCCCAAAAACGGGTAAGATCGAATGCTTGGCCGGTAGCCGAGTTGCGGGTGAGATTAAGGGTATTTTGATTGGCGCGGTAATCGGCCCATTTAAGACCGGCAAGTATATGATTGCCGAACGAACGCTCTGCGAGCATATCCCATTCGTAACCATAATCGTAACTATCCCGGTCCGACAGAAAACGGTGGTAATTTGCGCTGATCTGAAAGCCCGGAAATTTCGCCGAAAGCGTGACGAAGTGATCCTGGATACCATCGCCCGGTGTTACCAGAAAGCGGTCGGCAAAGCCCTGAAACGCGTGGTTGGTTCCCAATGGCGTCTGGAACGCCCGCACTCCACCCTCGCCCTCCAAGCGTTCGTAGTCGTATTTCAAGCCGACGGATTCCAGAATACCGCCTACCGAGTAACTCAAACCAAGTTCGGCCAGCGCGTAGTTGACTGAAATAGTTTCCGGGTTATTGCTGTAATCACGCTGATGGGCAAATTCGCCCGCATAGCCGAAACGCAAGTTGGGAGCGATGACGCGATCGCCCTGGGCGCGCAGACCTGCTGTCGCGGTAGAAAAGAGCCGGGCCGTAGGTGAGGTGAATTCCAGCAGGTAGGTATAGCCTTCCAGCTTCAGTCCTGACCGTCCGCTGTATTGCAGGTTCAGTAGATGGCTGTTGGAGCGGAAATCGGCGGCGTCCGGGCGCGGATTGTCCTCGCCGAAGATGCGGTTGACATTCCAGATATAGCTGTAATCCAGTACCGTATGAGGAATCGCCAGACTGACCAGGTGCGCCGCATCGAAGCTCTGATAGTGCTGCCGCCAGGTTACATCTCCCAGGAAACGCTGCAACGACGGCACGAGGCGATGGGTGAATTCCTGACGCCCGAGGGTCAACACCGTTTTCGGCAGGCCGCCGTAACGCAGGTAATACTGTTGAATCTCTGTGCTTTCCGCGTCGGTAATGACCGCTCGGTCAGATATCCGGCTGGAACCGTCGTTAAATAACCGGTCATTGCCGACGATACGTACATCCTGAATCTGGAAATACAGGCTCGCATCGCGAAAGGTTCCGGTGCGGTAGCCTAATGCACTGCGCAAGGTGGACGCGTAGGCTTGTTTGAGGCCGGGTTTGGCATCGTCGGCGTATTCGAAACGGTAGCGCAAGAACAGATCCGGTTTGCCGCCTGTCAAGCTCTGCCACAGACTGCCGTCAGCCCGCGCCGGTTGCACTAAACCGCATAAAGCTAATAACAAGGCCGCGCCAACCCGGGTAGCCGCCAAAAGCTGCCGGCCAGACGCATGGCGTCCGAAGCGTAAACCGGAGGTTAATGCTGGGACAATAGGCGCTGGCAAAATGGCCATTTGAAATTTCTGAGAGCTCTCAACATCCATCTCCGTGTTCAAGTATTTGCAGTATCGCGCACACATCGAGGGCATGTTCGGGGACAGCGGCCTCTTTATCTCTCTCTCTCTTGCCATTTCGTAAAAGTAAGTCCTTGACCTGCTTCGGTGAAAGCTCAGGCTTCAACTCAAGAAGCAGGGCGATGATACCGCTGACATGGGCCGCCGCAAGGGAACTGCCTGACACGAAATCGTAGCCCTCCCTTGGCACCGTGGTTAATATCTCAATGCCCGGCGCGGCCACGACTCCCGGATATTGGGATAGCCAGACCGGTTGTACCGGCTGTCCGTCCGGTCCCGTGGAGATCACCGGAATCGCCAGTGGCAGCTCGGCGGGAAATCCCGTGTGCTCCTGCTGCTCCAAGGCCGCCGCGACTATATTGATGCCGCGTTGGTGAGCGGTCTCCAGCAACTTGCTTAACAATTCGTCACGGGGGCCGGCCAAGCTGAGGTTGATGATGCGAGCCCCGTTTTTGATCGCAGCATCCACGGCTTTCGCCAGCGACCAACTGCTGCATTGTGCCTTGGTCCCGGCGGTTTCGGGATACCAACAGGCTTTCAATACGCTGACATCGGAGTCCGGTGCGATCCCATAGATGCCGATCCCATCGTTGGCGCGGGCGCCGATTACCCCCGCTATTGCCGTACCGTGGCGGTCACGCGTGAAAGTACGGTCACCGCCTTCGACGAAATTTGCGGTTTGCAGCAGCCGCCCTTTCAAATCCGGATGCTCTTTCTCGGCGCCGGTGTCCACCACGGCGACCCGGATGCCTTTACCTGTAGCGATGCGATGCGCGGCATCGGCGTGAATAATCTGGGGGCCGTAACTGATGGGCGCGAACGGATCGCTTTCTCCGCTTTGGATGCCTTCGAAGACCTGATTTTCCTGCGCCAGCACCACGCGGGGATCGGTGCGGATTTGTTTAATCACCTGTTCCAGCTTCAGTTGCTCCGGCAATTTGTAAACCAGGCAGTCCACTCCGATGGAGGGGAGCGGGAATTCACCGGACGCCTGCATGCCGTGCCGTTTGCCCAACTCTTCGCCGATGGCTTGCCATTCTTGCTTGAGCTTATCAGGCAGCGTCACCAGTATTTGACGGCCAAGCATCTGTTTAGGAAGATCGGCGGCACTTATAGTGGAAGACAGGGGCATTCCCGAACAGCCTGGCAGGCCCGCCAGCGTGACCAAACACAAGAGGAAAGCGCGCCTGTGTCGGCTCACGGGATGGAAGAGAGTTTCTCAACCGGTTGAGCCAGCCGCACTTTGGGATGCGCGCGGAGGGTGGCAAGCGATTGCTCTGTATCCGCGGCAGTCACCTCAGCGGTGTAGCTTCCAACTATCGAAGGACCTTGGCGTATTTGCGCCTTGGCTTGTTTCAACAGGTCGAACAGTTCCCGTGTCGTCATATCTTCGGCGAACATCAGACGGATGGATTGGCCCTGCGTTGTTGCCGCCGTTTCGGCATTGGACAGGGTCTCAAACACACCGTACTTCCCCGAATCGGGATGAAACGGCAACACGATGAACAGGATCAGCGCCGCAACAGCAAAGGTTTCCAACGCCAGCGTCCAACGCACGGGACGGGGTGTTTGTGAGAGCCAGGCGCCGATGCGCTGGAAAAGTCCCTGCGTGATAACTGGCAAGGGTATCTCCCGCTTTATTGTTGCAGACTCCAGCTTGTCCACATCGGCCAGGATTCCGGCAAAGTGCGCAGGTGAGGGCTTCCAGGTTTCCGTTGAGGGAGGGAGATGACCGGCCAAGATTTCGCAGTTCAATACTTCCTTCCGGCAAATCTCGCACTCTGCTAAGTGCTGTTTCATCAAAGCGTTTTCAGCCGGCGTCAATGTGCCTTTAACGTACCAGGGCACCAGGCCTTCCATCTCGGCATGTTCATTAGCCCGAGCTTCATTTAATTTCGTCGTCATACTGTCACCTTACTCTTCTCGGGCAGCGAGAAACCTTTGCACGCCAGCAGTTTCGCCAAATGCTTGCGCGCGTGAAACAAGCGGGTTTTCACAGTGTTGAGCGGACAATCCAAAATATCGGCGATTTCCTGGTAGGAGCAATCTTCGCGGAAGCATAATTCGATCACCACAAGGTGATCGGCGGACAGTTTCGAAAACGCCCAGCTCATGGCATCTCCCAGCTCCCACCCCATGACTACGTGCTCCGGCCCGGAAGCTGAGGGGGTGGCGGTTTCGAAGGCAGCTGAAGTCGTTTCATCTTCGCCGTCGATCTTGCCCAGATAATCATCAAGTGACTCCTCCCGGTGGCGTCCAGTCCGTTCCAGTACCTTGAGCCCCTTGTTGTGAGCGATACCGAACAGCCAAGTGGACAAACGCCCCCTCTCAGGGTCGTAACGCCCTGCCAGTTGCCAGACCGTCAACATCATATCGTTTACCGCCTCGTCGACCCAGTCCTGTTGTTTCAATATTTTCATGAGAAACCTGCCGAATCTCTCCGCGTACAGGTAATAAAACTCCTCGAATGCTTTGCGATCCTTCGCCGCTATGCGCTTGAGTAAAGCTATACCCCGCGTTTCGTCCATTGTATTTGTTAATGTATCCTCCCGGCCGCCTCGTGTTATTGTGAACCTTGAAGTAGAAGCTATTTGGTTAAAATCCATAAGCACTTTGAAAGTATGATGTAATTTGAATCATAGCCATACTATCCCAATTTTCAGCGGACCTTGTCAATATTTAAACGTTCTTGGCTAAATGCCTGAAAAAGTCAAATCATTGCAAGGTTTGTGCAGCGTTCCAGTGTTAACCGTCCCTCGATAACCGGCATCACCCGAAAAGACTTGCAGAGTATTATGTTTCTGCACCACTGCTTTTAGGACGTCACGTCCGTCTTTTGTCTCATGGGGATAAGGCTCCATCCTTCTTCGGTTACATAACCGCCGTACAGTAAAATTTTATAAACTCCTTTATACTAACTTATTGATTATATGATAAATATGCTGTTTTAAATAAACAACTTCCCAGATAAGTGAAGTCACTATAAGCAGCGCAGGCGTCGAGCACTAATTACTAACGGGCGGACATCGTTTACCTATAATTCCCGCCAGAATCCGAAAAGTTCAAAGAAAATTTACACACTTGAACACAAGGCCGATCACGGCGGGGAAGTCAGGCGGTTCTTCGCCGCCCGGACTCAAAAAAGCGTTCGACAACAGCAAGAGCAGATGCACCCCAAAAAAGCTTTCTTATAGCCTAACAAGTTACTGTCTAGACTATTACCTACCATTTTCATCATTAGCAATCAACAAAATAATTTTCACTTCAATAATTTGTTTTTTAAATAAAAGCTAAGAGACCTGAAAATAAAAATTTAACTGTCCATGAGTCTACTAGGGTTGTTAGGAGTGACAGTTACAGTGAAAATTAGAGCTTGAATCTATCTGAATAGTTGAAAGTTACGGGATGAATTACGGAGCCGATTTTTCAAGTTGCCGGTCCAATGCCCATTGCACATGCTCTCTAACCAAAGCAGAGTGATGATTCAGCATGGATTTTAAGGCTTCGATAATATGTGGAGTTGCAGTCGCATTGCCTAAGGCGACGGCGATATTTCTCAGCCAGCGCTGATGACCAATGCGCCTTATAGCAGAACCTTCGGTATTAGTCAGGAACGTGGCTTCACTCCAGGCGAACACATCCAGTAATTGACGCGCATTAAGCTGATGACGCGGGCTAAAATCTTTTTCTACGGTCATTCTGGCAAAACGATTCCATGGACAAATAATCTGGCAATCATCGCAACCATAGATACGATTGCCAATCAGCGGTCTTAGCTCCTCAGGAATTGAGCCGTGCAATTCAATAGTCAGATAGGATATGCAACGCCGGGCATCTACCTGATAAGGCGCGACAATTGCCTGCGTCGGACAAATATCCAGACAGGCGCTACATGCGCCGCAATGTGCTGTGGCCTTAGGGTCTGAAGGTAAAGGTAAATCAGTAAAGATCTCCCCCAAAAAAAACCACGATCCTGCTTTGCGATTAATTAAATTTGAATGTTTGCCTATCCAGCCCAAGCCCGCTTTTTCTGCCAGCGCCTTTTCCAAAACCGGAGCGCTATCGACAAAAGCCCGATAACCAAACAAACCCGCTTGTGACTGAACTTTATCGGCCAGTTTTTGTAAACGGTTGCGCATCATTTTATGATAATCGCGACCCAAGGCATAGCGCGAAATATAAGCTGTAGTAGGATCAGCCAGAGACTGATTCATCGTGGCAGCAGATTCCGGCAAATAATCCATACGCACTGAAATAACACTGATTGTTCCTTCCTGCAATAAAGCCGGGTGGCTGCGCTTGGGTCCGTGACGCTGCATATAGTCCATTTCGCCGTGGAAATTCTTGTTCAGCCAGTCATGCAAATGACCCTCCGCTTCAGATAAATCGGTGTCGCTGATACCCACTTGCTGAAAGCCCAGCTCCTGCCCCCACTGCTTGATTTGCATGGCAAGGCTGATCATTTCTTGGCGATTGCTTGTGTTCATGGCTGGTAAATCAAATTACAAAATTCTAATAGGTTACAAACTGCGAACCTTTTGGGCTATGAATCAAATTTTACGATCCAGTTTGCGGTAACTGATGGCTTCGCTTAAATGCGCTATCTCAATAGCTTCCGACTGTGCCAAATCTGCTATAGTTCGCGCCAGTTTTAAAATCCGATGATACGCGCGATGGGACAAGCCGAATTTATCCATAGCCTGCTCCAAAAGCTGGTGGCTCTGCTCGGATAAGACGCACAGCTTCTTGACTTCTTTCGCTGTTAATGCTGAATTGGCTTTACCGCTACGCCCCAGGGCAATATTACGTGCGGCGACAACACGCGTTCTGATAGTTGCGCTGCTTTCTTCGCCTCCAGGGGAACCTTTGCGTAATACCTCATGCGATATTCTGGGCACTTCCAGATGCATATCAATTCTGTCCAGCAAAGGACCTGATACTCTTGCTCTATAACGCATGACTTGTTCCGATGTGCAATGACAACGCCCTGAGGCGTCACCTAAATAGCCGCAAGGGCAGGGGTTCATCGCGGCGATGAGTTGAAATCGAGCCGGAAAATCGACTTGCCGGGCTGCGCGTGAAATCGTGATGTGTCCTGTCTCCAGCGGCTCGCGTAATACTTCCAATACCTTACGGTCAAATTCGGGGAGTTCATCGAGAAATAAGGCGCCGTTATGCGCGAGTGATATTTCGCCAGGTCTGGGATTGCTGCCGCCACCGACCAGGGCCGCTGCCGAGGCGGTATGATGCGGTGCGCGATATGGTGGTTTTAGCCAGTTGGCGACATCCAGACCTTGGTCGCTAATCGAGGCGATGGCTGCGGTTTCCTGAGCCTGTTGTTCGGTCAACAGCGGTAAAATGGTGGGCAAACGTGCTGCAATCATCGATTTGCCGGTGCCGGGAGGCCCTAACATGATCAGGTTATGCGCACCGGCTGCGGCGATTTCAAAAGCTCTCTTAACATGATATTGACCATGTACATCGGAAAAATCGAGATCACCTGTGGGAGCAGGTTGTTCGGTTTGTTGAAATTCGCTTTGTATTTGCGTCTGCCCGCTCAGATGAGCACAGACTTCCAGCAGATGCACGGCTGGAATAATTTCAATATCCTTGACCAGGGCGGCTTCGGCAGTGTTTTCCCTGGGCAATATCAGTTTCCTGTGATGGTTTCTGGCCTGGATGGCAATAGGAAGAACACCAGTGATGGGTCGCAATTCACCCCCTAAGGACAGTTCACCAATACATTCGTAGTTTTTGAGGTTAGCAGTGGGGAGTTGTCCGGATGCCGCCAGAATGCCTAAAGCGATAGCCAGGTCAAAACGGCCACCTTCCTTGGGTAAATCGGCGGGCCCCAGATTGACGGTGATGCGCTGGGCAGGAAATTCAAAACGGGAATTTAATATCGCGCCTCGAACGCGGTCTTTGCTTTCTTTGACCGCTGTTTCCGGCAAGCCGACAATATTCAGTGCAGGCAAGCCATTGGAAACATGAACTTCAACCGTTACCAGAGGGGCTTCTATGCCCGAACGACCTCGGCTGTAAATAACGGCTAAGCCCATGTTGTTTCTAAACAGTTATTGTACGTCTGTCTTGCCACTATAAATCCCCTCGAATTCCAATCATAAAAGTCGATGATGTCAGTTTTTAATATCCAGCGATCATGGCAGCGTTGACGTTGCAATGCCGCGCGTCCCGACTCTCTAAAGCATTCCCGGGCAGAAGAGGCCTCATCGTTCTCACAAATGTTCAGGTAACTCGTCATACCCGCCGGGAAGCGGGTATCCAGTGCCATGGATGACGGACTTAAATATTTCCATGTAGTCCGGATTCTCTTCGAGCTCTACCGAGTCGTTTACGCGGTCTTCGGCCCCGGCACAAATCTGTGTGGAACAGATTTGCAATAACCTGAAAGGCGACGGGCGGGACGGCCTGACGTGACCCGCCAAAGCACGAAGATAATACCTTCCGAAGTGACAGGCTTGTGTATAACGGTATGGGCAGTGGCTTGGGAACGGAACGATTGTAGTTACATTTCAGCCTTGTTCAGAACGTTCTGTTCCATTTCAGTAACGCGCTTTTCCAGGTCTTCCAGTTTTGAGCGGGTTTTTGCTAAAACCATCTTTTGTACTTCAAATTCTTCACGGGTTACCAAATCCAGCTTACCTAACGCGCCTTGTAAAATGGCCTGGAAAGTTTTCTCCAGATCTTCTTTCAGGTTATTTAAACCGGGAGGTATCGCGCCAGCTAAACGACTGGCAATTTCATCAATGGATTTAGGATCGAACATGATGGTACTCTCACATTATTAAGGGTTTGTAGGTTGGGTTGGATTGCATCTTTTCGCACTCCAACACATGGGTACTATAAAGCAAACGCCTTTTTGAAAAACTCAGGCTGCGCCAAAGATGCTTTGTGGATATCGACGTTATAGTAAATTGTATCAAAAGGTTTATTTGCCGAATCTTGTTCTCTAAATGTTGTTAAATCAACTTTACTTGCAATCGTAGCACTCCACCAGCCGGAAGGATAGATACATTGTGGGAAAAACAAAGTCTGTAAATGCCTAAAACCGGCACTGCTCATGGAATTACGCATTTCACCGATAAGTTTCATATGATATAAGGCCGACTCGCTTTGTTGCACGACCATGCCGTTTTTTGAGAGACAGTTAAAACAGTCATGATAAAATTCATCGCTGAATAGACCTTCAGCCGGACCAACCGGGTCGGTGCTGTCAACGATAATCATATCTACTGAATCAGGGGCCGCATCTTTTACCCATTTAATGCCGTCAATAAATTTTAACTCCGCTCTGGGATCATTATTGGACTCACATAATTCAGGAAAATAAATTTCTGCCAGGCGAGTGACGCGTTCATCAATATCAATCTGCACAGCGTGTTCTACCGATGAATGTTTCAACACTTCCTTTAAAGTGCCGCAGTCACCGCCACCGATAATCCAGACTCGTTTTGGGTCAGGATGCGTAAATAAAGCCGGATGACTCATCATTTCGTGATAAAAAAAGTTATCCCGGGTTGATACCATCGTGCAACCATCTATCACCATCAGGTTACCGAAAGTTTCGGTTTCATAAATTTCAAGATGTTGAAATTCAGATTGTTCTTCGTGTACTTTTTGTTTGATTTTTAATGAAAAGGCTGTTTCAGCCCCTGGGACTTGCTCGGTAAACCATTGAGACGGGTTCATGTATGGATTCCTGAAAAATAAACAGGCATTATATTAGAATTTGATATCTCGCGGCATAATGGAGTGACTAAAAGTTGAATTTAAGCGGTTGGGTAGCGACTTCATCAAAAACCAAAGGATATCGGCAAATGGTGAAATATGATGAGTAGTGACATAGGCTGAGATGGAGCGATAG
>JBAQEN010000214.1:0-5571 GCA_049286765.1 Methylococcaceae bacterium | reverse complement strand
CTGTACGTTCACTCTGAATTCTTTTTTCACCGCTGACAATTAGCACATCATCGATGACTTGGAGATCAAATTCATTTTTATCCATACCAGGCGCTTCCAGTCTGACGATAATTCTGTCGTCATCATAAAACAACTCGGCAGCTATAAGCCCCCAGCCAGCATTGCGATTTGCCAGTTGTTTATGCTCCTCATCCGAGTATTTGTCTTTATTGTCACTGCTTGTAAAGCGGGTAATAGCGTTTGTTGCCTTATGGGTCAAGCTATCCCAGCCTTCAGCCAGATATTCCCAAGCATGGCCGATATTTTGTTTCAATTGTTGAAATGTTGCCATAATTATCTTCCGTTGTTGTGGCTAAAGTTAATTTACCAGCTCAGGATTTATTCTTGTCCGATGTAACACATTTCTTATAGTTAAAATATGCCGTGGTCTGCATCGTTGAGATGTTGAAACTAGACCAATCTGCAGTACCTGCTGCTAAGACATGGCGGCCAATACTTCGGGCTCAAAAATCCTGAAACCATTTTGGTTTAATAATAATCAGATAGAGTAAAAAAAACTCCAGTATGGGCAGGAATATAAATAAGTAATGAATAACCAAAAGAACTATGAACAACAATAAGCGTCTCAAGAGCTTAATAACATTGACTTTATTCATAATATTTTTTCCTGTTTCGTTACCCTTTGTTCAAACCTGAAAGCCTAAGTTTTTAAGTTTAAGAGTCTTTCCTGATCAATTGCTGAAGTTTTTCTACAATTACAAAATCTGTCTTGATATAGCCTCTGAAAATTTAACATTGCTCATTCTTACCCAGTGAAAAGGTTAGGGTGAGGGTAAAAATAAATTGTTTTTACTTCTCACCCTAATCCTCCCCAAGGGGAAGGAGAAATTCTTGGAAGCTCTACTGATACTAATTTACTGAGAGCTTGGCACTATTCTTCCGATGAAACATTAATCCTTTTCGGTTTGACTGCTTCCCGTTTAGGAATAACAATCTCAAGTACGCCGAGTTTGCATTTTGCATTAATTGCTTCGCCATCAGCAGAATCAGGTAGACTGAAACGCCGATAAAATGAACCGAATGTACGTTCAACACGTTTATAACCTTCTTTTTCGGTTTTGACCTCGGATTCTTTTTTGCCTTTTACAGTCAAGACGCCCGCTTCCATACTGACTTCAATATCTTCCGGCTTGACACCGGGAATATCGGCAAGAATAACAAATTTATCAGTTTCTTCCTTTATATCAACCGCTGGCGCCCATTCGGCAGTTGCAATTGATCCTTCGCTGGTTTTTTCATCCTGGGAACTTAGCAGTTCTCTTTGTAATTGATTCAATAAACTCCAGGGTTCATAACGCGTAATAGCCATTTTCTGTCTCCTAAAATGTAATGTTAAATTCAGTAATAAACCTAAAAAAACAATTATTCGTTCTCATCCAAAAACACCATGGGCAGGTGTGGTGACAGTTTTATTTTCTCTATCCCAACTTTATTTTCAAATATTGAAGCACTGGTGAATTCTTGGCTTAAGTCCGTAACCAATATATAGGGTTGAAAATGAAATTTTCAATCCGAATAATGACTATATTGGATATATTTGAGCATAATCACTCTATACCAGAAATTAAATAAGGAATATACGTATTAATACTTAGCTATTTTATTTGTAAATATCTTGTATCTTTAAACTTCTATCGAATGGACATCGTTAAGAAACGTATATATTTTTGGCGGATTTTGCTCAAGGAATACATGGAGAAAATCGGCAAAGTATTCCGCTTTCAGATTTTTGCTACCAACCTGGATGAATCTGCCATTAACCAGGTTCGTGAAGGCATCTTTCCCTGCGGTATTGCTGCCGATGTTGCACCGGAACATCGGGAATGGTTTTTAAAATTACAAGACACTCAATACCGCATCAATAAAGAGATCCAAGAGACGGTGATATTTGCCACCCAGAATCTGATTCAGGACCCGCCGTTTACCAGCGTGGATTTAATCAGCCGCCGAAACTTGCTGATTTACCTGAACGCTGAACTGCAAAAGGAGATTTTTTCGTAGTTTCAATATGCACTGAACCCCCGTGGCATCCCGTTTCCTGGTACATCAGAATGCCACGGAAATTTTGATGACCTGTTTTCAACAATAGACCCCAAGCTCGAAAAAATCATTGAACCGGAAGCGCTAAGGGACTTGATTCTGGTCTCTTTTCACCCTCAGATCAATGAAAACAGGATTCAACTTTCTGCCAGAATAGAAAGATCTGTGATACTTTTTGGTAAACTCGGCGAAAAAGAACAGCTTGAACAGGAACTTTTCTTTAACAAGGAATCTCTCAGGACAACTATTATTGAGGAACTGGAAACCTCTACCGAGGGGCTTAAACTCATTAACGAGGAGTTACAATCAACCAATGAAGAACTGCAATAAAGTTCTAATAAGGAGCTGGAAACAGCCAAAGAAGAAATGCAGTCGCTCAATGAAGTATTCAACACCGTTAACAGTGAGCTGCAAAATAAAACTGAATCACTTTCCGGGACGATTGATGACATGCTAAACCTGTTGAACAGCACCGATATTGCTACTATTTTTTCTCGATTCTAAATTAACAATTAAACGATTTACCCGGCAAGCCATAATCATTATCAAACTGATTGATAGCGATGCAGGCAGGCCGATTGAAGATCTGATTTCAAATCTAAAATATGGGGACTGTGCATTATTACGTAACCATTTAACCGAGACATTAACTAGTAATATTGCCTTAGAGTCGTATTTTTTAGATATAAAATTTCCTGTCATTGGCGAAAAACGCTTGATGATTAATGGCCGCATTCTGGAACAATCGCCAGGCACTTCAATACTCAATTTGTTGTCCATAGAAGATGTCACCGAGAAAGCTAGTTTATAGGGTAGATTAAAGAAATTTCATAAGTATAAAGTCAATCTGAGTGAGTAACCACAAAACACAGAGGACAATCGGTTTTCACTCTGTCTTTTCTTTGTGGTTATATGCATTAAGTCGGTCCGAATGGTATGAGCCTGATAAGTTGGCTCAAACTGCTTATGGAAAATGGAGCAAGGTTATAAAGAGCGGTAATTATTTAATCAATGCGGAACAGGTACACGCGATGACCACTCAATCTACAAAGAAGCGGGATGCTGAGATTCTCCAAAATGAATCCAAGCAATTGCATGATGAGCACAGGAATATTATCCGAAAACAGGCGGAAGCGATGCTTAGCAAATCCAGTATCGATTTTGCCCGGATGTCCAAATTAGACATTGAAAAACTAATGTTTGAATTTCAGGTTCATCAAATAGAGCTCGAATTACAGAATGAGGAACTTAAAAGAACGCACCAGGAACTTAGTGAGTCCCGTGATAACTTTGCCCGGCTTTATAATTTATCGCCTGTAGCTTATCTGACACTAAATGAGCTAGGCGTTATCAGGCAAGCCAACATTGCTGCCGGACAACTACTGGGCTGTTCAAAAGAAGCGCTAGTAAACAAGAAGCTGGGGAAATTTATAAAGCAATCTGACCAGGATAATTTTTATTTTTTTATTCGTGATCTTGTAAGGGCAAATAATAATCAAATTTTGAATGTTAAGCTCAGGGCCAAAAATTTCGCAACCACGAATTCGGAATGTCAAGGCTTTAAGCTTTTTGACTGCTCACCATCATTTTGTATCTTCAGCAATCAGAGTCCTTATGTGGAATTGCGAGGATCCGTCAATAACAAGGATAAAAATGACATTAAAATATGTTTAATAATTCAGGATGTTACTGAATATAAATACACCCAGGAAGCTATTTCCTGTCTCAATAAAAAACTGGAGCAAAGGGTTGCTGAACAGACTTCCAAGCTTGTTGAAAGTAATCGGGATTTAACGATAAAGATTGAAGAACTCAAATATTCCAAACAACAGTTATGGGAACGGGAAGCTAAACTCAATGCCATTTTTAATGCATCGATTGAAGGCATCATCACTATCGATACCTCTGGCATCATATTGTCCACAAATACTGCGGTAAAATCCATTTTTGGCTATTGTGAAGAAGAACTGATTGGTTGCAGTTTTAACAAGCTAATGTCGCCCGCCCAGAACAAAAAGCAAGGTAATGATTTAAAAAGTTATTTACAAACCAAGGTACCCAACGTTATTGGGCTTATTCGTGAGGTTGAGGGAATTCGCAAGGATGGTTCTTTAGTGCCTCTGGATATTTCATTAGTACAGTTTTCAATAGACGGGACAAACTATTATACCGGTATTGTACGAGATGTGAGTTTGCGTAAACACCAGGAAAAGCTAGATAAGGAACATCTGGAAGAACTCGCCCATGTAAGCCGTATTTGTCTTATAAATGAAATGGGATCGGGTATCGCTCATGAAGTCAATCAGCCGCTCACAGCGATTGCTAATTATACCCAGGCCTGTTTACGCTTTATCGGGGCTAAAAATCCTGATCTGGACCAACTCGGTGAAATCTTATTCAAGATACATCAACAGGCTCTTAAAGCAGGCCAGATAATTCACCGCATGAAAAATTTTGTCAGCTCCCGAAAAATATACCGCATCCACGCCGACATCAATGCCCTGATCGAGGCTGCGGTTAGCTTGTGTGTCACTGATTTTAAACAAAATAACATAAGAGTGGAGCTTGATCTGGCAGAAGGACTTCCATCGATCAATATCGATGATGTTCAGATTGAACAGGTTGTGTTAAATCTGATCAGAAACAGTATTGATGCATTAAAAGACATGCCGCCAAAAGCTCAACGACAATTACTGATTCAGACTTGTATCAATAGCCGTAATCAGATAGAGATTAAGGTAAATGATAATGGTTCAGGAATTGATGAAGCTCAACGAGAAAAAATAATGACACCTTTTTTTACTACAAAACCAACAGGTACCGGAATGGGGTTGTCTATAAGTCGCTCTATCGTTGAGGCCCATCAGGGTGTTTTATCTTTTAACAGTAAACCGGAAGAAGGCACAACTTTTTATTTCACCTTACCAGTAAAGAGGAAAAGCAGATGAGCACTAATAAATCTGATTTTTTGGTTTATTTGGTTGATGATGAATTTGCGGTGCGTGACTCATTAACACTTTTGATAAAATCTACAAGTCAGGCTGTCAGGAGTTTTGAATCAGCCGAGGCTTTTTTAAATAACTATGATCCTGAAAAGCCAGGGTGCCTGCTCTTGGATGTTAGAATGCCTGTCATGAGCGGACTTGAACTTCAGGACGAACTTTTGAGACGAGAGATTTCCATTCCCATCATATTTATCAGCGGCCATGCCGGAATTCCTGATTCGGCAAAAGCATTCAGAGCGGGCGCAGTGGATTTCCTGGAGAAACCATTTGATGATGAAGTATTGCTGGAACGCATCGAAGAAGCCATAAAAAAAGATATTGTTCAAAGGGAGCAACTTATTGACCATCGAGAGATACAAAACCGCCTGGATAATTTAACAGTGCGGGAACAAGAGGTGCTATCCCTTATTATCAGAGGCCATTCCAATAAAGACGCAGCGAGAAAATTAAATATCAGTGCCCGAAC
>JBAQEN010000213.1:0-3768 GCA_049286765.1 Methylococcaceae bacterium | reverse complement strand
CAACAACACCCAGAGCCGCGCCAGGCGATTTGCCTCCGCTGGTATCCGCGCTACCGGAGCCAAGTTTCCGGAGCCCACGATCCGTCATTAGGTAACCTGCCGCCGCCGCTTTCAACTGGGCAGCGCCGGAGCCGAAGCCGAGTGCGACGCGTTCGGCTGCGCTGCCTTCATCGATCGAAAGGAGATTACCCTTGATCACAAGATCGCCAATTTGTGGCACTGTTTGACTCGAAGCCCGCTCTGCTGGCAGTCCCATGCCGCGGATATCCTCAACCAGAACTTTTGCGATTTCTGCGCCCACCTGACGGCCAGTCGCGATCTGCTCTGCTGGCACATCGGCAGGAGTCGCGGCAAAGTCATAGACAATAATGTGATCGGGCCGGGCGATCTTTCCACCCTGGTATTCCTGGCGTGAGGTAATGGTGCTTGATGCGCATCCAATGATGGCGACCATAACAAACAAACAAAGTACTGAGCGGCTAAACAGTTTCATGACAAACCTCAAAAAGAAAACTAAATTTTTTATGTTAACATAAGGGTACGTTTAAACAAGAAATAGCGATAGTGAGACGGCATGCAGCTACAAGCCATAATTTCGTTGGCTGTGTTAACCTGTCTAAGTGCAACTCACAGAGAAGATTGCACTGACAGCTGATAGCGTACGTAACCCGGTACCACAAAGAGTTGCGGGTTACGTTGCACACGGCAAGCACTCCATGCGTCTCCTAAGCGCCTACCTTTGGCGCTCTACCTCCTGATTAACCCGCAGAGGGATATGGGGAATGCAGAATTTGCAGGGCGTAAAATATTCGCCCACGCAGTAGTAACACGCCCTACATTGATTTTCCGTAATTTCGAACGTTCAAAAATATAGCTTATTTCGCCAGACTAGGATCGATCCAGCCCTGCTGAGCAAAATACGTAGCCAATTGGGCCGCAATTTTATCGGCCATTTTCTTTGCCTGCTCATCGGAAGCCGACTTGTAACTTTTGACACCACCAACTGCCACATTGGTTGCAATTACCGCTGCTGTCCCGGCGCCAGCTGCTGCCCCTGCTGGCCCCAATACTGCGGCCCCAGGCATATCGCCGCTGTCCGCATGGGCGTCAAAAGCGATCAATTCCTTATACCCAGAAGGCGAAGGCGCCAATACCCGAACTTTACTATCTAATCGGGATTGACCCATGCCCAAACCAATAACATTCCTGCGTAAACGATTGCCTTCATCGATATCGACGAAATAGCCGGTAATCAGGATAGCTCCTGGAGTAACCCGTAAGCTTTGATCGGCACGTACCGGATTCAAGCCTAAAGCCGCGATTTTCTGTGTCAGTTCGGTTGCCATCGCATCAGCTACTTCACGACCTAACTGGATTTCTTCGGCTGTCTGATTGTTGTTCTCAATATTCCTCTCAATCTTTGCAAAAATACTGGAATTTTGCTGAACATCTTCAGGGTTAACAGCAAAGTTATAGATTAGCACCGGATTCGGTGTGGGCATCCCGGTATTGGCTACTTCGTATGTCTCCTGAACATTCGTTTTGGCACAACCGGTAATCAGCAAAAAAATTAGGCCGGTTCCTGATAATCTTAATAAATTTATTAATCGCATGACTTATCCTATATGGTTTGAAGAGAAACTACAGAAACAAGGCAAAATCAATACCGCAATTGCCCGATAACGAATTAAAGTAGTGGTTAATTTGAGCGGAGCGCTTTTATATGACATTTCGCTGATGAATATATCTCATCTGGTTGACCGCATAATGCCATGAAACATTCACCTGTGCCAGGCGGCTGTACCGCCGTGAGGCCCGGTCGCGACCCCTGAACCATTACTCCAGGCAGCAGAACCACCATGAGCGCCGTACGCAACTCCCGAGCCATGATTCCAAGCGGCAGAACCGCCATAAGCTCCATGAGCGTATCCAGAACCATGATTCCAGGCAGCAGAGCCGCCATAGGCACTAGTAGCGTAACCAGCGCCATGATTCCAGGCGGCAGAACCGCCGTAACGGCCATAAGCGGCTCCTGATCCTCCGCCCCCCACTGCGACACCACGATAACCAGCAACCGCCCACGCTCCGGCAGGAAGTGATGTTATCATCACCGACGCAAAGCTCATTAACAACAGTATTATTTTCATTCTATTCATTGTCTTGACCTCATTCATTTACTTTGCTTTTTGCTCAGCCCGGTAGGAGCCGAACTCTATTTGTTTGGAATTGGCGGGTATTTTAAAAACAAATGTATCCGCTTTCAGCTTGGGGTTCAGATTCCAGTCCGCGTATTCGACCAGAAAACGGGGGAAGTTTGGGATTTGTTTGTAGGTCATGGCCAAACGGAGCGGGAGCGCTCTTTTACCATTTTCTATCCAGATTTCCCAATTGATGCCAGGCTCCATATAGGCAAAATGTTCACAAGGCACTCCATTCACCATTGATGGTCCCACCACGATGGCATGGGTTAAATTTTTGGTCATTACCGTGTAAGGATCGCTATACATAAAATCCGCAGAAGGGAAGTTAATTTGAGCCTTGGTCATCACGAAATCCAGCATCTGATCAATCGTTGCGAGCGGGTCGGAAACAGCATGGAAATTCTTCTCTGGATCGAAAGCCGAGACTTTAGCGCCATCGAAATAAAGTTGAAAACTTGACACGTCGCCTGAAACATTGACGCGCAATTTATTAGGCCGTTGCAGGGCAACATCGGAATCGACAAAAAAGGTTAGAAATTGACCAGTAACCGCCTGCAGCTCTATAAAGCTGTTCGCATGGTAAGTGAATGCCTTGGTTGAGGCCAGTTTTTCACTCATCTGTTTAAGACGATCGAGAGCATATTTTTCAATGATCGGCACCGGCGGCGGTGCCGCCCTTTCAGGCTCTGCAGCAGGTTGTTGTTCTACCGCCTTTGTTGCGGCTTGAGTCTGCACATTGACAGGCGTCTTCTCGTCGTGGGCACAGCCTTCTACCAAAAGCGCAAGAACGATCACGGGTAACGGGATGAGTGCTGACGACATTTTTCTGGCATTTTCTTGTTCATTTTGCATGATCAATTCTCTCTATGAAAGTAACAGTGATGTGTATTGGTCTATCTTTTTCCTATCGTCCAGCCATGTTAATACGGCGCCGGGACCACTTGGTAATAAGCGCCGTTGCTTCCAAAATAGGGTCTAAACCAATTCACACCGCATTGATAATATTGACCGGAACTGATATTTATATTCACGCAGCCACCCGGCAGATAGGTCAGGCTTGTCCCAAGCGCGAATGGAGCAGGCGCCATCGGCTGTTGTACCACCACAGTGGTAGGAGCGGGAGCCGGTCTGGACGCTGCAGCGGCGCCCGCCATAGCCCCTACTGCCAGACCCGCGATGCCTGCCGCAGCGACATCACCGGAGCTATAGCCGCTACCGCCATAATATACTGGAGGGCGATAGCCATAGCTAGGATGGCTCCAGACAGCCGCGCCGCCATAAGCGCCATGAGCGTAACCGGAGCCGCCGCTCCAGGCCGCTGAGCCACCTTGAGCGCCATGAACATAACCGGAGCCACCACTCCAGGCGGCCGAGCCGCCATGAGGTCCATATGCAACCCCGGAGCCATGACTCCAGGCTGCCGAACCGCCATGTGCACCGTATGCGAACCCGCTTCCACCGCGGTACCAGGCATGTGCTGGAAATGAAGCGACAGCCATGCAAATAGTAGTTACCAAATAACGGTAACCTTTTTTTTGAAAAATCATAACCCTTACCTCTACAATAA
>JBAQEN010000212.1:0-2063 GCA_049286765.1 Methylococcaceae bacterium | reverse complement strand
GATCAATTCCTCGTAGGCATCGCCCGAATCTATCGGGATGAAATTAACCAACTCTCGCAAAGCTGAATTGTCTCGAACAATGGTGCCAATGCCATCTTGAAGGACCGGTGCAACCGTCCAGCCGCCTGTGGGTCCTTCAGCTGAAAACATGCCTTTTACTTCGCCACGGGATCTGATTAATGAGGCCAGATCAGACTTCGATTCTTCCAGCCCATAATCACCCCACGAGCGGGGGGCTCCAATACGGTTGGCATCTTTCCGGATTTCAAGGACTTCTTTATCCAGTGCGTTTAGAAGCTGTCTGGCAAAACGATTTCTATTAAAATCAAGGATTTTTGACAACAAGCTGAAAAGTGGCATACAAAACTGACTTAAGCGATGCGGAATGGAACTTGATTAAAAAAGATTTTGAACCCGCCAGTAAACGCGGAAATGGACATAAACATGACAAAAAGACCATTGTGAACGCTATTCTGTATATTGTGACAGGTGGTATTCAGTGGCGATTGATGCCGAATGATTTCCCGCCTTGGCAAACCGTATACGATCATTTTAGCAAGTGGAACAAAAGCGGCCTATGGGAAAAATGCCTGGATCGGTTGACGGCCTATTATCGGCAAAAAGCTGAGCGCACAAGCCATCCCAGTTACGGCATTATTGATGCGCAAAGCGTTAAAACTCAGTATGCCAGCGAAGACCGTGGTATTGATGGTGGCAAAAAAGTCAAAGGCCATAAGCGCCATATCGTAGTAGATATCCTCGGTAATTTGCTCTATGTCAAAGTCCATGCGGCTAATCTGAGTGATACCAAAAGCGCTTGCGAGGTGTTGGAAGGAGCTGTCGATAAATATCCTTCACTCCAGGCTTTCTCAGGCGATGCAGGCTATCGCGGTACAGCGGTTGACTTCACCTCTAAAAAACTGGATATGACCTTGCATATTTCAGAAAAAATCCAAGGAAAATGGGCTGTTTTACCGAAGCGATGGGTAGTCGAGCGTACTTTTTCTTGGCTTGGCAACTTTCGTCGCCTATCCAAAGACTTCGAAATACTTCCAGCCACTTCCGAAAATATGATTAGAATTGCTATGCTGAAAATAACACTTGCAAAATGCGTTTAATGTTTTGACAGACAGCTTCTAACCCATTACCAAAGAATGAAACCGGTCATAAACAAAAAAAATTTCAATATTACCCCTATCCTTAGAAACGTGCATGAAAAAAATCAATAGCCTCTACATAACGGTCTATGATAATTTGCTCATCAAATTGTTTTAAAACTTTGTCGCGCCCGTTGTATCCCATTTGTAAGCGTTCCGTTTCAGGTAGTAATAGCATTTTCTCCATTTTGTCTTTTAGGTCATTAACACTTCGTGGTTCACATAAAAAACCATTAATGCCATCATCAACGACTTCGCGACATCCCACCGCGTCGGTAGTAATAATCGGTTTGCCTACACTCGCTGCCTCTAACAGCGAACGCGGCACACCTTCCCGATAAGAAGGTAATACGACACAATCGGCTAACCGCAAAAAATCAACGACTGAATCGCTTACGCCTAAATAATTAACGACACCCTCATTGACCCAGGCCTGCATTTCTTCCGAAGAAACAGCAGATAGATTCTTAGCATCCAAAAAGCCTAACAGTTGGCATTCGATATATGGATATTGTGCTTTTAACAATCGCGTTGCCTCAACTAACTCAACTATGCCTTTGTCTTTCAACATTCTGGCAACAAGCAAAAATACAAACTTATCTTTATTTCGAAGTACGGGATTTTCTATCGGTGTAAAACGACGTACATCAACGCCAGAACCTGGTAATAAATCGGTCAGTTCGGCTTTAACCAAGCCCTTATCAATAAAAAGTGCTAAATCATCTTTGTTTTGAAAAAAAATTTTTGCCGACTTTCTTAACGATATGACATAAAGCCATTTTACAATTTTGGTGACTAAATTTTCTGTAATAAAGGCAGTACCTAAACCAGACACATTATTGATGATAGGAATATTTAAAAAACCAGCAGCTAACGAGCCATAAATATTGCATTTTGGTGTATAAG
>JBAQEN010000211.1:0-2395 GCA_049286765.1 Methylococcaceae bacterium | reverse complement strand
GAATTGTTTTATGGCTATGATCGTTATTTCCTAACAGCTAAATTATGGCGTAATTTAGCGCTACTGCCTTTACCATTACGCGCTTTGATTGCTAAAGGCATAGTCAGTATTTCACCACAAACATGGAATAACTTGGCAACTACGGCAAAAGCTTGGTTGCCCGGTTCGTCACAACCTTCTAACGTGGGCGACAAACTCCATAAACGTGCAAGTCTTTTAGCCAGTCCATCAATTAATGCCCTTTACTTAGGGTTAGTGTCACATTGGCACGAGCCAGCCGCTCTTGTGATCAATGGTTATGAGCCACCTACCCTATTAACAACTAATGCCGCGCATTTAGCCCATCTAAATGACACGCAGCTCATGATGGCACTGGATAGCATGACTTATTTACCTGATGATATATTAGTAAAAGTTGATAGGGCCGCAATGGGTGTATCATTGGAAACCCGCGTGCCTTTTTTAGATCATCGTGTCGTCGAATTTGCATGGCAATTACCCCAGTCTATGAAGTTACATAATGGAGAAAGCAAATGGGCATTACGGCAAGTGTTATACCGTCATGTACCCAAGGCGTTAATTGAACGACCTAAAATGGGCTTCGGCGTACCCATTGACGTATGGTTGCGTGGTCCATTACGCGCTTGGGCTGAAGCCTTATTGGACGAAACGCGCTTGCGCGATGAAGGGTTTTTTCAACCAGCCCCGATACGGCGAAAATGGGAAGAACATCTCACTGGGCAGCGCAATTGGCAATATTATTTGTGGGATGTACTGATGTTTCAGGCGTGGCTGGAGCAACAATAATGATTAAAAAAATCGGGTTATTGTATCGGCATAGTTATCAGGTGGATGAAGCTTTAGCCGAATGTGCCATAAAGACAAAAGAAGGTGCAAAGGTTGCGGATGTTGCTTGGGCTTCAGAAGAAATAGTAAAAATCATTCAAACAGAAATTGAATGTTCAATTGCCGTTGAAATTTGTATTAAAGTAATGTCCATGTGTAATACGCAGTCTGATATGGTGGAAACAAAACGTTGTTTTTTGAATGTGGCGCACAAGAAGTTTGGAAATGTAATAATAACGGCAATATTAAATTTTATTCTGTGCAAATCAAGCTTAGTCAATCAAAAATTTTGTCAAATTTTCCTAATAAAATTTAAGGCCCTATGTGGAATTGAGTGGGTAAATATATCCGAGCCCTTCGTCTTCGCTCAGGATCAGGAGAGCCTTCCTTCTTTCTCCGTTCGTCCTGAGTAAGTCGAATTTTGCAACTCCCATATTGAGATTACCACCATATTGTTGTAGCTAAAAAGCTCAACCCACAAGTCATAATGACTCCGTGGTTTAAATGCTTATATGAGGGTATTTTTACATCGACCTCTGGAGGTGTGATCTTTTGCAACTTGTTAATTTTTTAAAGTAGAACATCGCGTATCTAGTATATTTGATTAATATCATTTTTAGTTTAGCAAATATTAAGGAATATTTATGAAGTGTCTTGTTATTGGTGGAAGTGGATTTGTTGGTTCACGATTAATTCAAGAATTACAACCAGCGTGGGATGTGGTTAATCTCGACAAAGTCGACAGCAGTTTGTTTAGTTCGATTACTCATCGTATGGATGTGCGTGAGCCAGATTCATTTATGCATTATATGCAAGGGATTGATACTGTAGTATTGTTGGCGGCGGAACACCGTGATGATGTTACCCCGGCATCATTATATTTCGATGTTAACGTACAGGGCATGCGTAATGTGTTAGCCGCGATGGATCAATACGGGGTACGAAGAATAATATTCACATCAACTGTAGCGGTTTATGGACTCGATATATCAACACCGCTTCGTGAGACTGATCATGTAGACCCTTTCAATGACTATGGACGGAGCAAATGGGAGGCCGAGACCATTTTACAAGAATGGATTGGTAAGGGCGAAGGTAGATCGGCGCTCATTTTAAGGCCATCCGTCATCTTTGGCGAAGGGAATCGAGGAAATGTGTATAACCTTCTAAATCAAATTTATAGTGGGAAATTTTTGATGATTGGAGATGGTCGTAACCGGAAATCAATGTCTTATGTAGGTAACGTTGTAAGCTTTATAATATATATGTTAAATAAACGCTGGGAAGGTATAGATGTATTCAATTATGTCGACACACCTGATTTTGATATGAATACCTTAGTGACAGAAGTTTACCGATTTAAGGGACAATCCGCACCGAGTTTACGAATTCCCTATGGTATTGGCTTTTTGGTAGGGAGATTTTTTGATGTTGTGGCGAAAATAACCCGACGAAAATTCCCTATCAGTTCAATCCGAATTAAAAAGTTCTGCGCCAACACTTTGGTTGATGGCTCGAAATTAAACGCAACGCAATTTGTTCGTCCCTT
>JBAQEN010000210.1:0-5548 GCA_049286765.1 Methylococcaceae bacterium | reverse complement strand
GGTGATAACACCCAGGTCGGCATTACTTACGAACCTTTGGCCCTGGAAGTCAAGCCTGGCAGCAGACTGCTGCTGGATGATGGCCGTATTGTGCTGGATGTGGTTAATGTCGAGAACATGCGCGTTAACTGTACCGTCATTGTCGGCGGCGATCTATCCAATAATAAAGGCATCAACCTGCAGGGCGGTGGACTTTCTGCGGCGGCACTAACAGAAAAAGACAAGGAAGACATAAAAACTATCGCAGTAATGAAATGCGATTTTGTTGCCGTCTCCTTTCCCCGTTGTGCTGAAGATCTTAATGAAGCACGCCGTCTGCTGGTCGCTGAAGGCTGTCATGCCGGTATCGTTGCTAAAGTCGAACGCGCGGAAGCGATCGTGCCGGACGTTATGGATGAAATCATCCTGGCCTCTGATGCAGTCATGGTGGCGCGCGGCGATCTCGGTGTTGAAATCGGCGATGCCAACTTGCCTGCTGTACAGAAAATGCTGATTAACCGCACCCGGACTCTGAATCGCGTTGCCATTACCGCCACACAGATGATGGAGTCTATGATTGGAAACCCGATTCCCACGCGTGCGGAAGTGTTTGATGTTGCCAATGCCGTTTATGACGGCACCGACGCCATCATGCTCTCTGCAGAAACCGCATCGGGAAAATATCCGGTCAAAGCCGTTGAAGCCATGCACCGCATTTGTATCGAGGCGGAAAAGCAACGCAAAGTCCGTGAATCCAGTCACCGCATGGATCTTCAATTTGAGCGCGATGATGAAGCGATCGCGATGTCTGCGATGTATATGGCTAATCATACCAAAATCAAAGGTATTGTGGCATTAACAGAGTCAGGTTCTACGCCATTATGGATGTCCAGAATCAGTTCTGGAATTCCTATTTTTGCGATGAGCAGCCAGGAAAAAACCCTGGGTAAAGTCACGTTATATCGCGGCGTTTTTCCTATTTACTTCAACAGTGAAGCCACTCAGGATCATGCTGAAGTCAATCGCAACATTGTGAAAGAACTCAGAAAATGGAACAAAGCTAAAGACGGCGACAAGTTCATCATCACCAAGGGCGACTTGACTGGTGTAGAAGGCGGCACTAACGCTTTGAAAGTCATTATCGTTGGACAAGGTTTAACACCTTAAATTATATATTTGGTGCTGCACCCAGCCTTTATGGTTTGCAGCATCAATTATTTAACTCGCCTGACAGCTTCTAATAGGCTGCTATTTCCAAATACAGAGACGCAATCTGGCGCCTATTTGAAGAAATCGCTTTTTTCTTGCTTTTTCAAACAATGCGCTTGCAACACCCCACAAATTCTTCTGCAACTTGACTCCAGCACTCTGCCTAACTGATAAGTCCCTATTTTAAAACGGCAACCTTCCTAAACAAGCAACACTATTCCGACCCCAACCGGTCATACTTATTCTAGCCCTAGAACTAAGGTGTGAGTATTCTGGAGTAGCAATAGCGGCCTTGTTTGAGAAAAAAGTGCTAAAATCGCAGTCAATTTAATCTTATACCCACCATCCATCATAAACAATGAACGATATCAACTGGAACGACTATTCTCTGGAAACTCAGGCAATAAGGGCTGGGCACAAACGGACTCATGAGGACGAGCACAGCATACCCATTTTTGCAACGTCCAGTTATGTGTTTAAAAACGCAGAAGAAGCCGCCTTGCGCTTTACCGGACAAAAGCCAGGCAATATTTATTCCCGCTTTACCAACCCGACAGTGAATGCCTTTCAGGAGAGATTGGCGCTTATGGAAAAAGGCGAACGCTGCCTGGCATTTGCTTCGGGTATGGCAGCTATTATGGCGGTCGGCATGGGATTGCTTAAAACAGGTGATCATATTGTCTGTTCGCGCGGTGTTTTCGGCAATACCGTATTGATGTTCCAGAACTATTTCGGCAAATTTGGTGTAACCACCGATTTTGTTGACTTGGTCGATCCGGCAGCCTGGGAATCCGCTATAAAACCCAACACCCGGTTTTTGTTTCTGGAAACGCCATCCAATCCTTTAACTGAGATTGCAGATATTGAATTACTTGCTACACTTGCACATAAACATAACTGCTTACTGATCGTTGATAACTGTTTTTGCACACCTGTGCTGCAAAAACCTTTTGAATCAGGCGCCGATATCGTTATTCATTCTGCGACCAAATATATCGATGGACAGGGCCGCTGCGTTGGCGGCGCTGTCATTGCCAGTGACGAAATAATAGAAAAATATATTTATCCTTATCTGCGTACTGGCGGTGCAACGATGAGCCCGTTTAATGCATGGGTGTTTTTATCTGGCTTGGAAACCCTGTCCATCCGAATGAAAGCGCATTGCGACAACGCTTTTGAGCTGGCCAAGTGGCTGGAACAACAACCTGCTGTTGCAAAAGTTCACTATCCCGGTCTGCAATCGCACGCACAACACGAATTGGCGAAACGTCAACAAAGCCTCTTCGGGGGAATTGTCAGTTTTGAATTAAATGGCGGCAAGGAACATGCCTGGAAATTGATCGATGCAACAGAAATGCTGTCGATTACAGCAAATCTGGGAGATGTTAAAACCACGATAACCCATCCGGCCACGACCACTCATGGCCGACTAACACCTGAAGTTAGAGCCGCAGCTGGAATCAAAGATGGCTTAGTCAGAATTTCGGTAGGTCTGGAACAAATTGATGATATTAAAAAGGACCTGTTAAAAGGGTTATAAAACCAAATAGAGAACGTCATGATTATAGCGATTGCAGGTAATTTACTCGGCGAAAATGTCAGGATTCTTAAAGCCGAAGTTTCAAAAACAGCTTACCAGGGTGTCTTGATCGCGGTTGCTACTATCATTATTGCCACCTTGCTGGTTAGTTTTTTTAGCGCCGGCGAATTATCTCTGGACGGTATTGTCTCCGCGCAAAAAAATAACATTGCACTTTGGTTTTTAGACTGTACTCCTTTTGTTTTTGGTTTCTGGGGGCAGTATACAAGCACAATGATCGCTTACAAGGCGGGAGCCATGGTATTTGACCAGACTCAGGAATTACGCAGTAAGGCGGACAATCTGGAACAACAGAGCAATTACATCAGCACTCACGATTCCTTGACTGACCTTCCTAATAGAACGCTGTTTCATGATCTGGCAGAACGAGCCATTTTTACAGCCGATGATCAAAATCAATTGCTATCCATCTTGCTAATAGAGATTGAAAACTTCAAAGATATTTACAATACCCTGGGCCGGAACATTAGTGAGCTTATCCTCAAACAGGTATCTGCCCGGCTAAAGAAAATCAGTAGAGAAAGAGATGTCATTGCTAAAATTGACAGCAGTGTTTTCGGTTTTCTTTTAGTTGACATCCCCAATTTCACTATCGCCGAACGGCTCGCCCAGACTATTCAGCAGGCCATGGAGCCACCTTTTATTATTAATCAATCTAAAATCACAGTACACCCCAACATTGGTATTGTGCATTTTCCAGATCACGGCGAGGACGTTGATACCCTTTTACAAAAAGCAAGCGTAGCACTACTCACAGCCAAACATTCAAGCATCGGTTATTGCATCTACGACCCCTCTTTTGATAAGCACAACCCAAAGCGGCTAGCATTAATGTCAGAGTTCCGTGATGCTATAGAACGGGATGAACTTGAGCTGTATTACCAAGCCAAGGTATCAATCCAGACAGGACACCTTTTGGGCGCTGAAGCCCTGGTTCGCTGGAACCACCCTATCTATGGAGTTACTTCACCCGATGATTTCATGCCAATGATGGTGGAATATACCAGAATCATCAAACATGTCACACTCTGGGCATTCCAACGGGCTTTTCGCAACTGTGCTGACTGGCATAAACAAGGGATTGATATAAAAATATCGGTGAATTTGTCGGCCAAAGAATTGCATGATCCTGAATTGCCCGAGCTTATCGCCAGCGTAGCGGCTTCCACAGGAATTAAACCGGAATGGATTATGCTGGAAATTTCTGAAGGTTCGGTTATGAATAATCCTGAAACCGCGCTAGAAATAATGGAACGGCTGCATCTTATGGGTTATCAGTTTTCGATCGACGATTTTGGAACGGAGTTTACATCACTGGCTTATCTCAAGAAAATGCCATTGACGGAGCTCAAAATAAACAAGTCGTTTGTAATGGATATTTTGAACAGCGAAAATGACGCAACTATTGTTAAAGCAATCATCAATCTGGCCCATAACCTGGGCTTGCAGGTCAGCGCCATAGGCGTAGAAAATAAAGAGATAATGGCTAAACTCAAAGATTACGGCTGTGATATGGCACAAGGTTATTTTCTGCAAAAGCCTTTATCTGTTACAGATTTCAATCAATGGATGAATAGTTCACAATGGCAAACTAACAAAACCGCAATTCAAAACTGATTCCTTATTATTGTTTTTTAACAAAATAAGTTTCGTTTTAACTTTTCATGTCCATTCCTCCGACTCACATTGACGTACTTTGTGTAGGTCACGCCTCTTACGATCTTGTTTTTTCAGTCTCTCGTCATCCTTTAGAAGATGAGAAGATTTTCGCCGATGGTTTTTTCGGCTGTGGCGGAGGGCCCGCCGCAAATGCCGCAGTGACAGTCGCCCGTTTAGGATTCACGGCATCATTTGCCGGTTATCTTGGTCAGGATATTTATGGAGAAAAGCATTATCAGGAATTAGTTGCACGCGGCATTAACACTCAGCTCATCGTCCGCGGCCCTGATCCTACGCCGATTTCTGCAATTCTTGTCAAACCAGATGGAAAAAGAGCCTTAATAAATTACAAGGGTGACACCAAGCCGTTGCCTTCGGATGCTATTGATTTTTCTTCCGTCAAATGTAAGGCCATACTGTTCGACGGGCACGAACCCACTATTTCGCTACCTTTGACGGATCGTGCACGCGCAGAGGGTATTCCCACCGTATTGGATGCAGGCTCTCTTCATGAAGGCACCATAGCTCTAATGGATCGAGTAGATTATTTAGTCTGTTCGGAAAAATTCGCCCACCAGTATGCCGGCGATGAAAAAACAGCGCTATCTCGATTGGCCAAAGTTTCGCCTGTCGTTATCATCACTTTGGGAGAAAAAGGTCTGCTATGGCAAAGCGGACAGGAATACGGTAGGTTTCCAGCTTTTCCAATCACCGCCGTTGATACAACCGGCGCCGGCGATGCTTTTCATGGCGCATTTGCCGCCGCAGTTGCCGCTAAAATGAATTGGCTTGAGGTTCTACGTTATGCGAGCGCCGCCGGAGCGCTATGCTGTACGAAAATGGGCGCACGTTCTGGGCTGCCTTCGCGGGAAGAACACCGAGCCTTGTTGAAAGAACGCGACAAGACCTGACAATAGCCACATTTGCTACCAAACCACTGGCTTTAATTAACCTTGTTCTCTTCACCTGTCAGTTGAGTGACAGGCGAATTGTAATGCTTTGATTTTCAGAGCCTCTGCGCTAAGCAACTCCGTTTGCCCGGTTTATAAAGAAACCAAACGGTTCAACATGTATTCTGTTATCTATTGATAAGCCTTTACC
>JBAQEN010000209.1:0-11876 GCA_049286765.1 Methylococcaceae bacterium | reverse complement strand
CTGGTCGGCCCTGATTACGTCAAGCCGGAGAGCGCTGTCGAAGCTAAATGGATCAATCAGTCATCCCCGGAAATCAGCAAGCGTACAACTGAATTATCCACCTGGTGGAAAGTATTCAATGACCCGGTTCTGGATCGGCTTGTCGCCGAAGCACGCCAGCAGAATTTGAGTCTGCAAGTCGCGGGTACGCGCATTCTTGAAGCACGCGCCCAGCTTGGCATTGCCACTGGCGCGGAATATCCGCAGCTTCAGCAGGCGAACGGTGATTTGAGTCAACAGCAGATAAGCGCCTTTGCACCCAATACCACTTCAATCATAGACCGAGTTTACGCCAATACGGGTATCGGCTTTGATATGGGTTGGGAACTTGATATCTGGGGTAAATTCAGACGTGGCGTGGAATCGAGCCTGGCTAATCTGGAGGCTTCAGTCGCCGGTTACGATGATGTATTGGTGTCACTTACCGCCGAAGTGGCTCGCACTTATGTACTGGTCCGCCTCAGTGAAGCGCGTATACAGGTCGCCCGTGACAACGTCAAAATTCAGGAACGCACCCTGGAAATTGCCAAAGCTCTGTTTTCCGGTGGCTTGATTAACGAACTGGATTATTTACAGGCGGAAAGTTTGTTGAGCAACACGCTTGCTGCAATTCCACTTTTGGAGGCTGATTTACGGCAAGCGAAGAACGGTTTGAGTGTGCTTTTAGGTAAGCCGCCCGGAGCTATCGATAGTTATCTAACCGAGAGCAAACCCATTCCTGTCGCCCCTGCTCAAGTGGCTATCGGCGTTCCAGCCGAATTGTTGCGGCGGCGGCCGGACATTCGCCTTGCAGAACGCCAGCTTGCCACCCAGAGCGCCTTGATCGGTGTGGCCAAGGCGGATTTATATCCGCATTTCTCGCTGCTGGGTTCTATCAGTTTGAGAGCCAGCGACGCGGCGCTGACCTATGCCTCAATGGGCGGTAGTACCTTGGGGCAACTTTTTAACGCCAAGAGTTTTCAATATTTCGTCGGTCCCAGTGTCTCCTGGGATATTTTCAACTATGGCCGTATCCGTAACCAGGTCCGGGTTGAAGATGCCCGCTTTCAGTCCTTAGTGGGCGTTTACCGCGATAAGGTGCTTAATGCCGCGAAGGAAGCCGAAGACGCTACCGCAGGCTTTCTGAATGCACAGAAACAACGGGATCAATTGCAGCTAAGCTATGCGGCTGCCAAACGCTCAACCGACCTGTCGCTTTATCAATACAGCGAGGGCTTGGTCGATTACCAGCGGGTACTGGATTCGCAACGCACGCTAGTGACATCGCAGGCTGCGCTGGTCGGGAGTACCGGCAACATCGCCGTCAACCTGATTGCGCTCTATAAGGCGGTGGGCGGTGGCTGGGAAACACGAACGGAAAAAGATTTTGTTCCGGAAGCGGTTAAGAAGGTTATGCAAGAACGGACAAATTGGGGTGATTTAATGGAGCCTCAGCAACTTGATTTGCCGGTGCAGGACAACAGTAAAAAATGGCGGCTTCCGGATTGGTAAAGAGGATGTTATCACGCGCCGGTTTTAATCATGAGTAAAATGTCATCTGTCCATATCAGGCATCGGATCAATCGATTCCGGTTTCTTCTGTGGTCACTTATGATGATGATTGGCATGCGGCCGCTCCTGGATGAGTGGATTGGAACGCGCATCTGGGCGGATGTGTTCACGGATCTTTTCTTTGCCTTTGCCCTGATGTCGGGTCTCCATGCCGTAAGCGGGCAACCCAGGCAGCACCGGTTTGCCTTGACATTAGCCATTGCCATCATCCTTCTGGATTCGTTCGATTACATATTACGAATTCAAGCCCTCGATAGGCTTCAATTGGGGCTGAGTGCGGTTTTTCTCATGCAAATGTTAGTCATGATCTGGATACATATCGAAAAGGAAAAGAAAAATGAAGTAACGTTCGACCTGATCATGGCAGCCGCGTGCGCTTATATCCTGCTTGGAATGTTATGGGCTTATGCCTATTACTTTGTGGAAAGTTTCCATCCGAACTCTTTCAGGGTAGCTGAAAATCCGGTTGATGATCTGTGGAATTTTTATTACTACAGTTTCGTAACCCTGACTTCAGTTGGTTATGGGGACATAGTTGCTATAACCAAGTCTGCTCGTGCGCTGTCTATTCTCGAAGCCATTATGGGGCAGCTTTATTTGGCGATTATGATCAGCTGGCTGGTGGGTCAACACGCTTCGCAGTCCGGCATTGACAAAGGTAAGTAGACGGCAAAAAAAAGGGCACATTCAATGTGCCCTTGTATGAGTGCTTAGCCTAACCTTGTAAAAGCTCCTTTGTTTTGGCCATAATACCTGCCGGATCAATACCCTGATGAGGGAATTGTTCCCACAGGCCGCCACAACCTTCTTTGTGGGTGCCAATATGAGCGTACTTCGGTGTAAGCCCGCGTTCCAGCAGCCATGAGCCAAAGCGGCTACCCAAACCCGTTTTACGGTTAAAGGCTTCAACTACCAATACCATTGGCGAATTGCCGATTTTGACCATCATGTCCTCATCGATTACATTCAGGGTCGGTTTATTGATCAAGCCTACATCAATGCCTTCCTGTTTTAGACGCTCTACAGCATCCAATGCCCGATACAATGCTTCACCGAAACTGACGATGTAGCCTTGAGTTCCTTCGCGGATAATTTCATCTTTGCCGGAGACAAATTTGTAGTTACCGCCAAAGTACTCATCGCCGTCAGTATTCAAGATAGTCGGTACTTTAGAGCGTGTCGAGAAGACAAAACGCAAGCCTGGATTGAAGAAAATCGTTTCAAGGCAGGCTTTCATTTGCAGCGGGTCAGCGGGAAAATAAAGATTGGTCGCATAACCATCGCTCAAGCCATTGTCGGCAAACATATTGTTCAGACCGAAATGGCAGGTATTGTCAGCCATGTCGTCTATACCGGAATGGGAGAAATGACTGAGCACGTTAGAATTGTTCAACCGTGCCATCGTGATCTCGGAAATGCACATCTCCAGGAAGGCGCTGAAAGTACCGAAAATACCCTGTTTGCCTGTTTCCATCCCGAAACCGGCTGCGGCCGAGAAGTTGCCGCGCTCCATAATCCCTGAGGAGATAAACACTTCAGGATAAGCATTGTGAATTTTGATCAGGCCGCAGGAACCTTCAAGGTCACTGTCAACGACGCGGATTTTTTCATTCCGTTCGGCTGCGCTCATACGGCCCAGAATCGCGACTGCGGCATCGCCGAAAACATTGCGGTTGGCATCCCACTTATCGCTGGAGCCCAGGAAAACGGCATCATTTTTCGGTGCTTTAACTTCTCTAAGATGGTCTGCAGCCGCTTGTTGACCGTGAGACTCTAAATACTCGAGCGCCACTTTTACAGAGACGACATCATGGCCGTGAGTTGAACCTTCCAGGCCAACAATTCCAGGACACATGGGACGATGATTAATGACAGCAACTGGGCCATCGGTATTTATTGCAGTGCAGATTCGTTTATACAGATCATCGATATCTTCACCGTCGCCTTCCAATACGGTTACGCCATGACCCGCCAATGTTTTAGCGGTAGAGCAACCAGTCAGATATTTGGAAGGGTGGCCGGCGATGGTGACGTCATTATCATCAATAATCAATTTAACATTCAGGCATTGAGCGACGGCAAAGCGTGCGGCCTCTGCGTCATTGCCTTCCTGCTGCGAGCCATCAGAACCCAGGCAAAACAGCACCTTACGCGGATTGGCGATAGCCACGCCATTGACATAAGGCCACATGTGACCCAAGCGTCCCGAGCTGAATTTTACGCCGGGAGTAAAACCCAGTTCAGGGTGGCCAGGTAAATGAGAATGCGCTGCGCGGTATTCCATCAGGCGCTCAGCAGGCAAATCGCCGTTCAGAGTAGACATCAGATATTGAGTAGCCACGCGGTGTCCGGCTTCATCAAAAAATATCGGCACGAATTTATTAGCTGAACCACGAAATAAAGCGTCCATGATCATGGCTTCCGGCACGGTATCGTAAGGGCCGCCGGTATGCCCACCTACGCCTCTTGCAGCGCCGGTAGCCGTAAAGAAGACGATAGCATCCCGACAAAGTTGAATATTGGCTTTAAGACTTGCTCTTTGTTCAGCGGTAAGAGTTGTATTGCTGGGGTCTAAGGTTATGCGCTGATAGGCGCCAAGATCGATCGGGAATTTAGACATAGTTAGCTTCTCGTATTAGGGATTAATTAATGCTCACGGATGTTAAGTCAGTATTATCCAATAGACGAATAAGTTTGAAAAAAGTGAGCTACCAGTATTTCCGGATTAGCTATTTTCAAGCCTTGTTCATTAAAGATTTTAAACACTATGAGCGTTCTTTGTTTTAATAGGAATTTTAGAGATTTTTTTAACCTATCGCGGTGAAGATTACACCTTGCAGTTTGCTGTCTGCAAGACATTTTAATAAAGAATAATTGTGCTAGATTTTGTAGGGAATAGACAGAGTTTTGCTGCCTGCAATTTTAGAGATTATTTGGAGGAGTAAATGATTTTTCGTGCCCCAAAATAGGTAAAAAATACTGCTTAGGAATGTGCAAGAAATAAGGGTAACCCCGGAAGAATCAGTCATACAAAATTATGGCATTTTACTTGCCTATAAATTAAGGATGGCTTAATTGCCCAAGTATCTCATCTATGGCAAGTTACTTTTTAAATTTATCTAAAGGGATGTGCATACCATAATTTTGGCTAATTCACTCTCCGATAATGCCATCTTGAGTGAAGCTAATAGGGTACAGAATGAACGGAACCGGTAATCAAACGTAGAAGGAGCACATTACAAAGCGGAATCTACATGAGGTCTAAGCATCGCAATTTGGCTTAATTATTTCAAACCTTTTAGCAAAGAAGTAAGGGGCGTTTTATTTTTTGTTATTATTGGTGACTTGTGTTTCCAATCCTCTATAATCTCATCAGCAAGTATTTATAAAGATCAGGCTAAGGAAATAAAATGAAACAATTTATTCAGGATCTCGCAGAAAAAAATCAGTATCAGGCAACGCATTTGTTGCATATTCTAAGGGAGGTTCAATCATACTATCATTACATTCCGGAAGCAGCTATAGAACAAATAGCCGAGTTGTTAAACATATCCCGCACCCAGATTATCAGTGTTGTTGAATTCTACAGTTTTTTACACCTTACACCGCAAGGGCAATACGAACTTTTAATTAGCGATTCCATTACCGATCATATGTTAGGCAAGCAAAGTCTAATGGGCTATTTGTCTGATAAATTGAATGTGGCCGTTGGTGAAGTCCGCCAAGATGGTGTTGTTAGTCTGAATAATACCTCGTGTACCGGCATGTGTGATCAAGGTCCAGCTGGTCTGGTTAATGGTTATGCCTTGACTCGCCTGGACCGCCCCCGAATTGACCAGATTACCGGTTTGATTAATCAGCAAAAACCGCTGGATGAATGGCCTGGCGAATTATTTCAGGTAGAAGACAATATCATTGAGCCGGGTTTGTTGTTAAGTCAGCCGATCAGTCAAGGTTCCGCACTGCAATCAGCGTTTAAAAGAGGGCTTGAAGAAACGTTAGTAGAGATTGATAAATCAGGTTTGCGCGGCCGCGGCGGCGCGGGTTATAACACTGCCTGGAAATGGCATCTTTGTTATGAAGGGCCTGAAGAGGATGCTTTTTGTGATGTCGCCACGCATGGTCAGCCACAACGCTATGTAATCTGTAATGCCGATGAAGGCGAACCCGGCACCTTTAAGGATAGGGTGCTGTTAAACTCTTATGCGCATCAGGTTTTTGAAGGCATGACCCTGTGTGCCGCGATTATCGGTGCAGGGCAAGGCTTTTTGTATTTGCGTGGCGAATATCTGCATCTTTACGACAAGCTGCAAAGCGTGTTGAATGAGCGCCGGCAGGCTGGTTTACTGGGCGACAATATTCTCAATGAAGGCTTGAATTTTGATATAGAAATCTGTCTGGGGGCGGGTGCTTATATTTGCGGTGAAGAATCCGCATTAATAGAATCGCTGGAAGGAAAAATGGGCATTCCTCGTAATCGTCCGCCTTATCCTGTCACGCAAGGCTATTTAGGCAAACCCACGGTCGTTAATAACGTCGAAACCTTTATGGCGGCAGCGAGTATCGCTGTAAACGGAGGCGACTGGTTTGCCAGCATCGGCACTGAAAAATCAAAAGGCACCAAAATTCTGAGCATTTGTGGTGATTGTTCTCGCCCCGGCATTTACGAATATCCTTTTGGCACCACCATCCAGTCTGTCTTGAATGATTGCGGGGCAAGCGATGTGTTGGGTATTCAAATAGGCGGACCCTCAGGAACGTTTATTTCTAACAAGGAATTTGACCGTAAGCTGGCCTTTGAAGATTTGGCGACTGGCGGCTCATTTATTGTGTTCAATAACAGTCGAAATATTCTCGATATTGTTAATAATTTTACTCATTTTTTTGCTCACGAAAGCTGCGGATTTTGTACGCCCTGCCGTGTTGGCACAGCATTATTGAAAAAACAGCTTGATAAAATTATTGAAGGCTATGGCTCGGCGGGTGATGTAGTTGCGCTTGAAGAATTGTGTCAGATAATTAAAAAACATAGTCACTGCGGATTAGGGCAGACTGCTGCAAATCCGGTGTTAACAACGCTGGAACGCTATCCCGAGTTGTATCAAAGCCAATTGAAGAAAATCAGCTATGAACCGGGGTTTGATCTGGATGGTGCGTTGGAAACAGCCCGAAGATTGGCAAAACGTAACGATGCCGGTGCGCATTTGGCTCAGGTCGAGGAAGAATCATGAGTAAAACAATCACTATTGATGGCAACACCATCCCTTTTGAAGACGGGCAGACCATCATGGAAGCCGCAACGGCGGCCGGTGTTTATATTCCGCATTTATGTCATCATCCGGAATTCACCCCGCATGGCAGTTGCAAGCTGTGCACGGTAAATGTGAACGGGCGTATCTGTTCGGCCTGTACCTTCCCGGCAATGGAAGGTCAGAATGTGCTGAATAACACCCAGGAATTAACCGAGGACCGGCGGAAAATCACTCAAATGCTGTTTGTTGAAGGCAATCATTTGTGCCCTGGCTGCGAAAAAACCGGTAACTGTCAATTGCAGGCAGTCGCCTATCATTTAAATATGCTCGACAACCATTATCCACTTTTTTATCCCATCCGGGAAATGGATGCCTCTCATGAATATGTCTTGATTGATCATAATCGCTGCATTTTTTGTACACTGTGCGTTAGAGCAAGCCAGCAAAAAGATGGTAAAGATGTGTTTGCCATCAGCGGGCGCGGCATCAATAAGCATCTGATTTTTAACTCTGAAAGCGGACTGTTAAAAGATACGGATTTGGATGCCGCAGACATGGCTGCGCACATTTGTCCGACCGGAGCGATTCTGATCAAACGCACCGGTTATCAAGTGCCGATTGGCGAACGTATTTACGATCATAAACAAATCGACCAAGTCAGTTTAGAAACGGAGCATCCTCAGCATGGCGAATAAAATTAGAGTAGCAACCACGTCGCTGGCGGGTTGTTTTGGCTGTCACATGTCATTTCTGGATATTGATGAGCGCATGTTGAAGTTGGCGGAAGTCGTTGAATTTGGCCGCTCACCGATCAATGATATAGAGCACTGTACAAACTGCGACATCGGTTTGATTGAAGGTGGCGTGTGTAATTCCGAAAACGTGCATGTGTTACGCGAGTTTCGAAAAAACTGCAAAATTCTGGTAGCAGTAGGCGCTTGCGCTATTAACGGCGGTTTGCCCGCAATGCGTAATTTTATCCCTCTGGAAGAATGCCTGAATGAAGCTTATCTGGATGGTATTGGGGTTGAAAATGCGCAAATCCCCAGCGATCCGGAGCTGCCATTATTGCTGGATAAAGTCCGTCCGATCCATGAAGTCGTGAAAATAGATTACTTTTTACCCGGTTGCCCGCCTTCAGCGGATGTATTCTGGAAGTTTCTGACCGATTTGATTGATGGACGCGAACCTTCGTTGCCTTATGAGCTGGTTCATTATGATTAATGGAGCAATAATTGGCCAATAACAACATGCCGCTATCTGAATTCTTTGGATTTTTAAACCTTCCTAATACTATAGAATTTGATGGTGGCCGGATTGTACCAACTGACTCATTTCAAAAAGGACTTGATTACATAAATGAGTTTGGAAATAGAGACGGTTATTTTTATCCTAAGCCGATAAGAGCATATACACGAACGTTGGAATCAGAAAAATATGAATATGTTCCAAATTCGGAAAGACCAGCCACAGTGTTCTATCTCCCTGAATCACATACTTTATATATTGAGAACCCGCTCAGTGAAGAAAATGTACGATATGAAGATGCTGGGTTACTAATCCATCTTCTTGGCTATTTCTTTGGGACTAGGCTCCAATTCTCGGACTGGCGTTTTGATGGAAAAGTACCGATAAAATGCAAAAATTATTTTTCATTTTCAGCTGATATACCAAGTATTTTCATATCTCATGTATATCAAAAATGGAAAACGTTAGATGCCAAACTAAGAATATTTTACATCAACATTCTATACATGCATGGAAAAGCAAAAAGTTGCGAATGGCACTGGGATGAATTCCTTTACCAATACATGGTATTCGATGCTATATACAATTTTGCAACTGAAGGTAAAAAAATTAAGGGAGTAACACACGAAGGAAGATTTAAATATTTGTGTGATAAATTTGTAATCCACTACGATAATGAAGATCAATTAAAAGAAATATATATGTTACGCAATGACTTATTTCATGAGGGCTTATGGGATGGAGGTATGCCTGGACTTTCTCAAAAGAATAGAATTAATTCATATCGTAATTTGAAACAATTAGACAGACTCAATTCAAGACTTATTGTAGAAATTTCTGGTTATAAAAACATTTTAAAACCGCCTAGTTATTGGTGTCTTGGTTTGGATCCTTTTGACCCCCGCTAACTTTTCGATTAACGATTAAGGCGGAAATGTTGGGTAATGATGGAGAGATGTGCGTTCAACGCACCCTACACCTAAATTTATGGCAAAACCAATTTTAGAATCAATCATTAAATGCCCGGAATGCGGCTTTGAAAAACAAGAGCTCATGCCAACGGATGCCTGCATATATTTTTACCAGTGCACCCAGTGCCAGGCATTACTAAAGCCTAAACAGGGTGATTGTTGTGTTTTTTGTTCTTATGGAACAGTCGCATGCCCTCCGGTACAAGCTGGACAGTCTTGTTGTTCCAACTAACTATAGAGAATTATTATGTACGAACATTTAGAAACAGCCGAAAACAGAGAAAACCTGAAACGCGTCGTCGTTGATCCTGTCTCTCGCGTAGAAGGCCATGGCAAGGTCACTTTATTGCTGGACGCTGATAATAAAGTCCAGCAAGCCAGACTGCATATCGTTGAATTCCGCGGCTTTGAGCGCTTTATTCAAGGCCGTCCCTACTGGGAGTTGCCGGTTTTAGTGCAGCGTTTATGCGGCATTTGTCCGGTCAGCCATCATTTGGCTGCCGCTAAAGCCATAGACCAATTGGTCGGCGTTGACCCTGAAAATCTCCCCGTGTCAGCCGATAAATTGAGACGCTTGCTCCATTTTGGACAATTGTTCCAATCTCATGCCCTGCATTTTTTTCATTTATCCAGCCCTGATTTATTGTTTGGGTTTGAAAGCGATATAGCCAAGCGTTCTGTTATTGCAGTGCTGGCTGAATATCCAGACCTTGGTGTGCAAGGCGTAATGATGCGTAAATATGGACAGGAAGTGATACGCATGGTGTGTGGCAAACGTGTTCACGGTTCGGGTGCAATTGCCGGCGGCATGAATAAATCATTAACCAAAGCCGAGCGTGACACTTTGCTGGTAGATATAGATCAGATGATCGAGTGGTCGGCAGCATCGGTTGCTCTGATAAAAAAAGTGCATTGCTCCAGCCTGCCGTATTTCGATGATTTCGCCACGATACGCTCCAATTATCTGGGATTAATCAAGCCTGATGGCGCATTGGAGCTTTATCATGGCGGCCTGCGCGCCAAAAATGATAAAGGTGAAACGATCATAGATCATGCCGATTATTGCAAATATAACGATTATATTCATGAAGAAGTCCGCTCCTGGACCTACATGAAATTTCCTTATCTGTTATCCCTGGGCACGGAAAACGGCTGGTATCGTGTAGGGCCGCTGGCGCGGGTCAATAACTGTGACTACATTAACACGCCATTAGCGGAAGCTGCTCGCGTGGAATTCAAGGCGCACAGCGGCGAAGCGATGGTACATAGCACACTGGCATTTCATTGGGCGCGCTTGATTGAAACCTTGCATTGCGCCGAAAGCATTAAAATACTGCTCAATGATCCTGACATTATGGGCCATGATCTGGTGGCGCAAGGCGAAAAACGATATGAAGGCGTGGGCGTCATTGAAGCGCCGCGCGGCACGTTATTCCATCATTATCAAGTCGATGAGAATGACATCGTCACCAAAGCCAATTTAATCGTCTCAACCACCAGTAATAACATGGGGATGAATGAATCAGTCCGGCAAGTGGCGGCAGAATATTTATCAGGCAGAGAATTGACCGAGCCCTTATTGAATAACCTGGAAGTGGCGATTCGTGCCTATGATCCTTGTTTGTCTTGCGCAACCCATGCCGTAGGAAAAATGCCGTTGCAACTGGAATTGATCGATGCTGAAGGCAGGATGATTGATAAACTGGTTAAACACAGCGATGGTCAAATCGAACGGAATTGTAATGGTTAAACCGGTACTATTGTTTGGCTATGGCAATCTCAGCCGTGGCGATGATGCCTTGGGGCCGTTATTGCTGGAATACGTCGAAAGCCATTTTGATTTGGATGGGATTGAAATACTGAGCGACTTTCAGCTGCAAATCGAACACGCACTGGATTTGGAAAACAGGTCATTAATATTATTTGTTGATGCCTCTGTTTCCTGCACCAGTGCGTTTGATTTTGCCGTGCTTACACCTGCCAGAGATAAAAGCTACACCACTCACGCGATGAGTCCTGCTGCGGTTTTGGATGTATATCAATCGATAAAAAAACAAACGCCGCCGCCGTGTTTTCTATTGAGCATTAAAGGGGAAAAGTTTGAGCTGGGCGAAGGTTTAAGCGCCAATGCTGAACAGCATTTAGCGCAAGCATGTCAATTTTCCAGCCAATTATTAGGTCATCCTGATAGTGCAGTGTGGCGGCAACATGCAACAGGAAGATCGTGGTAGTTCTGCTTGGTCAGATTATATAATCGCTATATTCCATTCCAACATCCCCACTTTCCGGCATTAATCAAGCCAAGTTAACCTGCCTAACCCTTTTCAGGTTAATGAAAATCTGTTCCGGACAGATTGCTCATTCCGGTCTTTCCAGTTCGAAGTCCTACGTGTTATTACAAATTAGTTTCAGCCGGATTTATGTCTGAGTTGTAGACTGCGAGGCGGCTAGTCCATTTTAATGCGTTTCCCTGCCCCGGGGGGGCACCGCAGCGTTTTTGATCTTGAAATTGTTGCGAAACCCTGAATATTGTAAGGGTTCTTACATTTTGTTTCTGCAATCGCATTAATAAAAACAGACAGTTAAAAGCAATTTTTACTACGGCATTCATTTTGCATCAGTTTTGTTGATATTAACTTCAGAGTCAGCATGAAACTGTTTCTTGATTGGTCTGCTTATAAAGACGCCGGTACCGGCGACGCCTATGCCGATATTCCTAAAACCGGTGGCGATTATGCCAAGGCGATTGCGGTTTGTATCGGCAGCCGCGCGTGCGAGCAAACCGGCCGGGGCGTGATGTGTCCCAGCTTTCGCA
>JBAQEN010000208.1:0-2937 GCA_049286765.1 Methylococcaceae bacterium | reverse complement strand
GAACAACGCCGTGGCATTGTTCAGGAGTCAAGCACCTATTCAGGAGGTAGGTATGGATTTACCAGTAAAAGAGTCAGTTAAACAGCAGTATGTAACAAGGTTGGTGCAGTTTGAAGTTGGAAACGTGGTATCCGGGCCGCTAGTAGAGAACCCTCATGCCATTGGAATTTATGAAAACATGGCCGACGGGACGCAGAATCATATTAGCGACTACCATCTATCGGCTACGTTCACTGTAAATGACGTAGTGACACAGTTGAATGCGGGCGACATTGCTTTGAGTGATGCGGTTGAACTTTTGCGGCACCATGAAGTAACTGATAGTGAACACGACGCAATCATTGCCAATCTGGATAAAGAGCCGGTAGCGGAAAATCGCGGATTTATTGATGATCCTCATCAATTAACTAAGGCCGAATTCAACGTTATGGCTATGGCTCTTTCTCTTGAACATTATCATCCGCGGCGTTGGGAGGTTGTTATCGACACCCAGAGCTTTGGTTTCTCAGATGCCGATACCGCCATCGATGCAGTAGAGGATGTTCATCATCGGGTAGTGAACAACGCTCTTTACAGTCGATCATCAGAAAACTCCAATGGAATTGTTCCGGTTCGGAGTATTCCATCAGAGCGGGTTTTGCAAGATTACCCGGACTTGAAAGAAATCTTTGCGGACGTTTTAAAGGCGGCCGAGATTCAAGAAAAGACCTGGTTAAAGGCGCCTTTCAAAGAGAAGGAAGAAGCCAAGGCGTTAGGGGCTAAATGGGATCGGCAAGAGTCGTCCTGGTACGTTCCAGTTGGCGTAAACCCTGAACCATTCACTAAATGGGCAAAACCAGCGGTTACGGCTGAGACGGATGCGCCGAACGCCGCCGCCAAGTCCACCGAAAGCCAGGGTGAGACGCAAAAGGCGACCAAGCAACAAAGGCAATACCTAGCCGTACCTTATGACGACCGTGTTGCCGCCAAAGAAGCGGGAGCGCGTTGGGATGGAGCCGCAAAGTCTTGGTATGTGGGGCATAATGCCGATATCGAGAAATTAGGGTGTTGGTTGCCAGAAAACGTACCGACTCAGCAAGGCCCGGCCATGCAACCAAGGGAGGAATTTGCGGAAGTATTACGTGATCTTGGCTTTGTAGTTAGCGGTGAGCACCCTATCATGGATGGGAAAAGGCATCGACTTCTTGTTGAAGGCGAAAATAAACACAACGATAAGTTAGGAGCCGGCTTTTATGTGGCGCATCTGGACGGGAAACCCAACGGTTACGCCAAGAATAATAAAACTGGTGGCGAGGCGAAATGGATTTCGAAAGGTTATAACCTTGATCCGGCCGAAAGAGCGCAGTTGCAGGCCGTGGCGGCCACTAAGCTTAAGGAGCGAGAGGCTACTAGATTAGCCGAACAGGAAGCCGTTTCTAAAGCATTAACAGAGTTGTTGGCGGTTGCGCCTACAGCACCAAGTACTCACGATTATTTAGTCGGTAAACAAGCCACGCCTGGTGATTTAAGGTTAGTGCCGGCTAACACTGATGCTCTTCCAGAAAATACAAATATATTGATTGGAACTGATTGGAAAGAGTCGAAAGCGTTGCGCGAGGAATATCCAGACAAGTTAGTTTTTACTGCCGGCGATTTGTTGGTACCGGCTCAAGATGCTGATGGGAAAATATGGACTGTTCAGACTATTCAGAGTGGTGGAAGCAAGTGTTTCGCAAAGGACAGTAAAAAGGAAGGTTGTTTTTATGTTTCTGGTGGGATGGAGGCTTTGTTCAATGTACCGGCTATTGTGATTGGCGAAGGCTACGCTACGGCTGACAGTTTGACACAAACACTGGGTTTTTCAACTGTTTGCGCTTTTGATTCTGGCAATTTGCCGCACATTGCTAAGATGTTGCATGAGAAGTTTCCAGACAAGCCAATAGTTATTGGCGGTGATGATGATTTACACCAAGAGAAATCTAATGGTAGGAACCCTGGTAAGTTAAAAGCAATGGAGGCGGCGGAGGCAGTTGGCGGAAAGGTAATATTCCCGATTTTTGCACCTGGCGAACAGGCCGGCAATCCAAAAGGATTTACTGATTTTAACGATCTTGCGACCAAAAGCTCATTGGGTCAAGATGGTATGGATCGACAAGTTATTTCTATTGTTGGTGATGTTGTTAAAAAGCATCGAGCTAGTCGCGAGAAAAAGCAAGTGAATGTAAAGCGGCAGGGGCAGGGAATGAGGCAAGGGGAGAAGGTCTAATCATCTAGCTGCAAGGCATCAAAAAGCAAAACAATGTATAGATTAAGTTGAAACTATGTTATTTAATAGTTTCAGCTTAATAGGGGGTGCTAATAAACAAAAGGCAGCTTTCAGGTTAAGCCGGATACTGAGCTTTAACTTCCATCGTCAACTTCTAAACGGCCTTTGTATCCAGCCTTTTTGATTGCCTGGTGCGCACGATCTAGGCTTGTATAGTCTTTCATCGTACCGTCACGACTGGAATCTGTCAGAGTACCTCCAAAAGAAAAAACAGAAGGAGAGCCATAGACGGCAACCGTCCAAAGCAATTTGTCGCCGTCTGAATTCCCGTACATATTCCATGCTCAAGCCCCCTTCATTGTTAATCAGGTCAGTGATTTAAGGGTATTTGCCGGTATTTTGGATATAACTCATTCTGTAGCGCCATCTACATCATTCATCGCCTTTGGTTCCAGCGATTTATAGACGGCCAGTTGCCCTTCAAGGTTAGCAACCAGTTTCTCGGCATCAGAAGCAGCCTTATTGGCCACTTTCAAATCAGACTTAACAGTTTTAAGTTCATCGGCTGCCGCACTATAGCGTACGCCTAGCTTTTCTAATTCAATAGTCAGGTTTGACAGCTTGGATGCCTTATCTTTGATATCCGACTTCAGCTGGTTATTGGATTTAACAACCGAATCCAGCGATGTCTG
>JBAQEN010000207.1:0-2279 GCA_049286765.1 Methylococcaceae bacterium | reverse complement strand
GCCCTGGCCCGCATGATGGAGGGAAACCCCATATGCAGCACAAGCATAATTAATTTTATTTATTAACATTCAAAAGGGGGGAGGCCTTTGCCTTCCCCCTTTTCAACGAAGATTGTTAATTTTCTTTTCTCGTGCTATTCTTCTATCATGCTGAATGAGCAGTTTTTAATCAGCTTCTGACCAGCCTGAAAGAGACTTTAAATAAGGGGCGCCTTTACGCTGAGGTGAAGAAATGGCAATTGAAACTAAAATCGAGGGGAACAAGCTTATCATAACATGCGACCTGGAGGAGCCCACACCAAGCGCCTCAGGAAAAACCCTTGTAGTAGCCAGCACAAGGGGCAATATGAAAACAACTTTGACAGTAGATGGGAAACCACTGACAATCGGCCTGAACGCCTATATCCCTAAATAGGCTGATTCCAGGGGCCAGATAAAAAGTGCTGCTGTAACCTGTCATTTTTCATAGGTACTCTCCGATTAATATTTAAGACAGCGATGGCAGGATATTCTTAAGGCAATTTGTGAGTGAAATATCAGTTCTGTTTTGCGGACAGCAATTCTTTTTTTCGCACGATCTCAATTGCCGGAAAGACTTTAAAAAGAGCGAATGTGGCGTAGTACATTACTCCTGCGGCCATAATACGGTACGGTTCTCTGTTCCAGGGTGCATCGCCGGTGAAACCCACTTTCTTTATCACCTCGGGCGTAACTCCAAGCGCGGGGACCCGCACGATGGCACTTAGGATAAGAGAAAGAAGAAAAAGAACTCCCGATGTTGCATAGTTGGACATCGCCTGTTTTTGCGCCTTTTCAGAGAGCATTTTTCCCGTAATCACGGGCATTGCCCGGTTGAGACAAAGAAGCCAAAACCCCTGCAGTGCCGGCAAGGACCCGAAAAGATATGCGAACACGGAATAAACAGCGCAGAGGAAGAAGAGGAGGGCAATCTTTTTCCACCTTTTGATATCCTGTTCAATTAATCCACCCATGATGCCCGCCGAGTGAATTATGATAAATTCCAGGAGCATGAGGCTCAGCGCCCATTGCACCCCGCGCGAACTGTTTTTAAATGGGTGAAGCCAAATCTGGAGCAATACCCATGCGAGTATAAAATCGGGAATGGAGCTCATAACCGATGCTATCGCTGTATTCAGGGGGGAACGCAATTTAAGCATGGTCTTTACCATTGACTTGCGGAGGTCTTATAACTGTACAAAGAGGTGAAAAAGGCTTCTGCCCGACCTGTATGACCAGATGTACATGGTTGTTCATCAAACAAAAGGCATGGATACGATGGCCGAATTTCTCCACGCCTTCCTGAAGAAAAAGATAAACGCGATACCTTTCTTCATCGGCGTGGAAGTTGTTTATAACCTTTACGTTTCCAGGCTGTGGACATTAATTATCTGTGCATAACGATTGCCTTAACCAGCGCGGGAAGAGGCCAGAGATGAAAACCAAAAAACGGTTATTCCGCGTCTGGGTGAAGACTGTGTTATGCTCATCTGTTTTGGTTATCTCTTTATCTCTGAAAAGTAATCAGTCCTAATTCTCTAGAATGATTTATTTCATTATTTCGACGGTAGACGAATTTTTTGCTATCCATTGACCACAACATTAATTCTGGAGTATTGCTATTGTAGTGCTCGTCAATAAGTGTGACATTCTTTTTTTCGATATCTAACAAATAGAGATGATTGGGACCAACGTTCCAAAAACTGCCAGACCATGATATGCCGTAGAAAATGTATCTATTATCCGGTGAAATTGCTAAGCCATTAAAGCCTGGTTTTTGAAATGTTGGGGTGAATATATTAATAACAAATCTTTTCTTATGTTTTGATACTAAACTGTCCTTATAGTAAACCTTCAGATTTCCCCACCACGTCTCCTTGAACAACATTTCAGGATGTCTTGTTGCAAGATCATTTCTATCAATTGAGGAGTGGTCAGAAAAGAATTCAAAATCATTTTGTTCAGAATATATGTCAACAACCTTCATGTTCTTGTCGGGGACATAACGCAATTTGTTAACAATTACTTCTTTCTCATATATTATGAGTTCGTAATAGTATTCCTCTGTCTTCCAGTTATTAAAGGAAACTTCATGCCTCCATTTTTTACGGAGAAGTGCTCCATTGCCGCTCTTCCAAAAGATAGTCCATTTAAAATCTTTATCTTTTTCAAATGGGTCGCTATATCCTGTCGTAGGCATCTGCTTTCCAGTCCCTAAATTTATCGAGATGAAATCCATTTTCACATAATTATCTGGAAGA
>JBAQEN010000206.1:0-2076 GCA_049286765.1 Methylococcaceae bacterium | reverse complement strand
ATCATAAGATTTCGTTTATATATTAAAACATTGGAAGCCCTAAAATATTAGCTGTTTTATTATTTAATTTAATAAAAAATCAGATAGATAGTCATGCTAGAACCTTTAGGATGGTATATAAACACATCAATAAAATTACGGTTACAATATTTGGGGTCAAGGCACTTGACTATTTACTATAGATGTTTCAGTGTTCATGTATCAATTGGTTGTTATGCATTATAGAGCGAAAACTATTGCTTGAGATCATCAGATGTTACCGATGGGTGAACACCTAACATTGAACAGAACAAAAATGATAAAATTACCTCTGACGCGCAGAAAATATAAAGAAAATCGATGATTTTAAATTTTAATTTCTGTACTTTTCGTGACGCTGTCATTATGAATCTGACAAAGTAGAAACAGGAGAAGCCTTTGAAAGTAATGGTAACAGGAGCGGCTGGATTTATCGGTTCAATGCTTAGTATAAGATTATTAGAACGCGGTGATGAAGTTGTCGGAATCGATAATCTTAACGATTATTACGATGTAAATTTGAAACTGGCAAGGTTAGCGCGACTAAAGGATTACGATGGTTTTAAATTTGTAAAACTGGACATTGCAGATAGAACTGCTGTAGAAGCTTTGTTTGCCAGGGAAAAGTTCCAAAGAGTCATGCATCTAGCAGCTCAAGCTGGAGTAAGGTATTCAATAACGAATCCTCATGCTTATATAGACTCTAATATAGTCGGATTCATCAATATATTGGAAGGATGCAGGCATAATGCCGTAGAACATTTGGCATATGCTTCTTCCAGCTCGGTTTACGGGGCGAATACCAATATGCCGTTTTCTATTCATGATAATGTTGATCACCCTGTTTCTCTTTATGCGGCCAGTAAAAAAGCCAATGAGTTGATGGCTCATACCTACAGTCATCTTTATAAGTTGCCGACAACCGGCTTACGTTTTTTTACGGTTTACGGACCTTGGGGAAGACCCGATATGTCACTGTTTATGTTTACCCGTAATATCCTTGAAGGGAAACCGATAGACGTGTTTAACTACGGTGATCATCGCCGTGATTTCACTTATATCGATGATATTGTTGAAGGTGTTATCAGAGTGATCGATAAGCCTGCACAGGCTAATGCCAATTGGTCAGGGGATAATCCTGATCCGGGTACAAGCCGGGCGCCTTACAGAGTCTATAACATAGGCAATAATAATCCCGTCCAGTTATTGAAGTTTATTGAGACACTGGAAAAGTGTTTAGGTAAAGAAGCAATAAAAAACTTATTACCCTTGCAACCAGGCGATGTTCCTGATACCTACGCTGATGTTACGGATTTAGTGAACGATATGGGTTATAGGCCCGGAACTGAATTGGAAGAAGGCATAAGGAATTTTGTTGAATGGTATAAAGATTTTTACAGGATAGTTTGATGAATGCTCACAATTGAAAGATTTCAGTTGTTGGCTATGCCGGTTTGTCAGTAGCGCTTGAGTTTGGAAAAAGCCTGTTTGATGATTTGATTCGATATTAATTAATTCGTATAGCGGAGTTAAGTCACGGTTTAAAACGAAATATAAAAGGCTTGCTAAAAGATAGATTAGACACTTTTATCGATGTTAAACTAAGCTGGATAGAAATAAGATTCCAGAAGGAATTATACCCTGACAGACAATATGCTTTGCGTGTCGCGGTATATTTGGCGAATTCTGCGGTTAATATAAATTTTTTTGCAGTAATTCTTCTTTATGACAATTGCAATTCTGTTATCCATTCGCATCATAAGGGTTGATAAAATGGTTGGTTTATCAAGTCAAGATCTCTGAATTGCGCAGTTTGCCTCTTCCATGCTACTGAGCATGTGGTTTTCTGCGTCCGGCGATTGATTGTACCCAATTGCTTATACCAATAACCCCAAGTCAAATTTGATTATGGGATTACTGATTACCAACTTTTAATTTTTTTATACGCTCATAAAAACCAGATTAGTTTGTTAATCCCAGCTATTATCTTTGACCTGTACTTTCCCATTTTCAATCCGCAACGGAAAACAAGCGATATTTTCGTAGGCGGGTGGAGAC
>JBAQEN010000205.1:0-3050 GCA_049286765.1 Methylococcaceae bacterium | reverse complement strand
TGGTGAAATTCCGATCCCGGTTATTAACGGCTTTAAATTTACTGCCATCGATGGCCACTAAGGCTTCCGAGAATAAACCCAGCTTTTGGCATAAAACGATAAATTGGCGGCAGACACTCCGTATGGCTTCTCCGTTTTCCTGACGGAAACGCGCTATAGTTTTAAAATCGGGTGTCAATCGCTCAGTGAGCCACATGAGTTCGACATTGCGTTGCGCTTCTTTTTCAAGTCGGCGGCTGGATTGGATGCGGTTCAGGTAACCATAGATGTAGATTTTCAGGAGAATGGCGGGATGATAAGCGGGTCTTCCGGTGGCGGCTGGTTCTATACCCTCAAAACCAAGGTTTCCTAAATCCAGCTCATCGACAAAAACATCAACAATACGCACGGGGTTAGCATCACTGATATAGTCGTCAATAGTTTCCGGCAATAACGTGGTTTGTGTACGGCATTCGCCTTTAATGAAACGTTTCATCCGCTGGCTCCATCAATATATTGGCGGCTATTATATCAAACACTACGTTTTGACACAGTCTGGGCCTAAGGTGGACGGTAACGAAGGCCGGACACCCGCATTGGGTGACCACCAGGCCCGTAAACTGCTTGATGCGCCCGACGGCGCTTCTTCGGACTAAGCGCGACCACGCGATCCTGGCCACCCTGCTCTATCACGCACTCCGACGAGAGGAACTTTGTAAGCTCACGATTAAAGACTTCAAGCACGAGGGCGCGGCGTCCCCCACCTGAAAGTCTCCGGTAAAGGCGGGAAAACCCGCTATGTGCCGCTGCATCCCGCCGCCAGCGGGTTGGTTTATGAATATTTAGAAATAGCAGGTCATGGGTCAGACGAGACCGGTGCGCTGTTCCGGCCAGTCAAAAACAATACCGGCAGCGGCTTGGGTAACGCCATCACGGCTGATGGCATCGATAAGATGGCTATTATTGTCCATCCCCCGAAATTGTAAAATCAGCCTAACGGTGGCTCTTGATTCTTCTGTTGGACCTTGCTCCAGTACGCAGGATCTGCATAACGGGCAACCAAAGCGTCAATTAAGTTTACTATTCAATTCGAGGAGCGGATGCCTCAGCAGTAATTAACCGATGTTTACACAAAATTCAAGACACCCTTAATGCTTTAGCGTTAAAACCTCGCGGATAACTGAGACAATCGACTCAGGTTTCTCCAGCGGAATAACGTGACCACTATCTACCCATATTTGTTTAGCGTTTGGGTAAAGTCGGGCGATGTCCTTACGTTTTTCGTTTGAATCATCTGCCAACTTTGATTTTACTTTCATTGGTTCAGATGCACTAAGAACGAACACTGGTTTGTTTTGTAAGGTTGGGAGACTGAGCACTTGTTCGCCAGTTTGAGGAAGTAAGTTGAGCTCTTCTTTCGCCGTACCTGTCACCAAAACCCCTATGAGGCCTCGAACCCAGAATGATTGTTTTTCAATAGCACCGTCACCATCAAGCTGCTTCGGGTGAGTTGAATCAACGAGAATAAGTGCGCCAACCTCATCTGGATAACGGCGAGCAAATAACTGCATATACAAACCACCCAGTGAGTGCCCCACCAGAATGTAGGGTGGGGTCAGGCCTTTGCTTAAAAGCAGCGACCTCAATTCATCCACTACGTGTGAACCGTCACGGGGCGTCGATACGGAATCACTTTCCCCGTATCCAGGTCGGTTGTATGCGAATGTCGTGGTGTCTTTTGAGATTTCAGACAATACTTTTTTCCACCATTCCATTCTTCCATCGAGTCCGTTTTCAAAGACAACGGGAACGGTATTGTGTTGAGTCATTGCAAACTCTACATGGTTATTGTTGATTTTCTCCGTTGTTGAATTGGGCAATGAAGCACATCCAGACAGCAAAGCTACTATCAGAAAGGTAATGCCTTTAGTGGAAAATCTTATTTTCATGGCTATCAAAAGAATCTCCTGTAGTTTGACATAAATGGCGCTCTTTAGCGTCCTTAGAGATGAGTTAGGCGCGATGAGCATTGTGCGGTTTCGATAGCGTACAAATACGCAGGTAGAGCGCACGACAAGCCTATACCTAAGTTGAGTGCAATGAACAGCCAAGGCTTAGGAGCATTACTAATTTTCCGCTGTTGGAACATAAATACCCAGAACACGAATGACGATATGAGCAGGTCGACGCTAAAGCCGCCTGCCGCGCCATTTACGAATAACGCTGAAATAAAGTCAGGAAAATTTACACCATTTAACTGTATGAACTGAAAAAAGAAAAAACACGGAATAATGGCACCAATTATTGCGGCAACTAAATAAATTTTCTTCATATCAGTTTCCTTCTGAATAGTTAAAGAGTATCTAACTTTTTAAATAAGTTGCGTTGCATATCAGCGTAGCGTCCCGCTTGTTGGATGGGTTATGCTTTTGCTAAGCAACTAAGGTGACTTTTTGTATGAGCGTTCTTTTTCATATTCTTCATATGATTTTTTATTCAGATTTTCTTGGCACCGCTCACTTTCGCTTGGTGGCTGTTTACGGCAGTTATTCTCCGCGCCTTGCTTTACGCTTTCGTACCATGCTTGAGTTGTACATCCAGAGACTGCCAACATGAAAAATGTGAGAAAAATAAAAGCTATCAATTGCTTTGTTTTCATATTACCTAGCATCTCTATTAAACCAGCTCAAATCTCGACAGCCGCCGTTAGTCGCATCAATTTGATAATCAACAGCCCTGAAATCCACTTTTGAACCACGTTGCCTCAATTCAATTTTAAGCTCGCAAGTGACCGTTGTTCCGCCGTATACTTCGTTGCCATTGTTGTCTAGTGTATAACCTACACCTGGTATAAAGTACTCATTAAAATAAGTTAAAAAGCGTGCCCCACCTGCTTCGGTCACATTAAAAGGCGCACCAGATTTTCGTACGATGTCTTTTTCAGTTTTCCCAACTAACCACTTAAGTTGCTTAAATTGTTTGGATTCCCTACCAAATAAATCGGTATGTTTTTTGTTGTTTGTGGCGATTTCCTTTTTAAATTCTTGCTCTTCTTTCATGTCGCCTAGTGC
>JBAQEN010000204.1:0-7791 GCA_049286765.1 Methylococcaceae bacterium | reverse complement strand
CGCTATCGCCGAGCGCTTGCTGGAAGCCGCCAGCCGAGGCATGTGGGCAGAACCCCAACAACAAACCCTGGACGCACTGCAAGCCATATATTTGCAGAGCGAAACCTTGCTGGAAGCGCGCGGTGAGACACCGCGTACGACTGTAAGGACGCAGGAGGTAGAGTAATGCCGGGAGCAATTACCGGGCGCTTGAGGCGATTATGAATTTTCCTTTTTCCGCTATTGTTGAACAATCGCAGTTGAAGACTGCACTATTGCTGTGTGCCGTTGACCCGTCATTAGGCGGCGTGTTGATACGCGGCGACAAAGGCTCGGCAAAGAGTACGGCGGCAAGAGCGCTGATCGACATCCTTCCGCTCATCGAAAGGGTTGTCGGTTGCGCTTTCAATTGCGCTCCCGGCTTTCCCAGCGAACACTGCGAAATCTGTAGCGATGGCAATGCCACGACATTAGCCAGTCCGGTGACTTTTATCACTCTGCCGCTAGGAGCGACTGAAGATCGCGTCGTCGGCACACTGGATTTACAGCAGGCGCTTAAAGGTGCGCAGCGCATTTTTCAACCGGGCTTACTGGCAGCCGCGCACCGCGGCATACTTTATATAGACGAAGTCAATCTGCTCCCCGATCATCTGGTCGATGTACTGCTCGATGCCGCAGCCATGGGTGTCAACTCGGTGCAGCGCGAAGGCTTGTCGGTTGCCCATCCTGCCCGTTTTACCCTGATCGGCACGATGAATCTGGAAGAAGGTGACTTGCGCCCGCAACTGCTGGATCGTTTCGGATTGATGGTCGAAGTGGCCGCACCGCGCGATAAAACCCTGCGTGCCGAGGTGGTGCGCCGGCGCATCGCCTATGAAGCCGATCAGGCCGGTTTTGCAGTCGCCTGGAGCCGGGAACAGCAAACGCTGCGCGAGCAGCTTGCCACGGCGCAGCGTTTGCTGCCAAAAGTGACCCTGGATGACGGTCTGCTCGATCTCATCAGCCATTTGTGTTGCGAGTTTGAAGTCGCGAGTCTCCGTGCCGACATCGTTATTCATAAAGCCGCGCGTGCCTTGGCCGCCCTTGCCGGCCGGTCACAGGCAACTCCTGATGACGTGCGCAGTGCGGCGGAACTGGCATTACCGCATCGACGAAGACGCAAACCCTTTGAACAGCCGGGTCTCGATAAGGAGCGTCTGGATGAGCTGATGCAACAGAGCCAGCAGCAAAATGATCGCGAAGATGACAACGATGCAGATTCAGAGCAGGAGAATTCCCAGCAGGACGGTGAATCAGAAGACCAGCAACAGGTATTTGCCGCCGCTACGGCAGGCAATGCCCCTCGCATTGTGGTGGATACAAAATCCAAACACTCTGTTTCAGGCAAGCGCAACGCGGCAATGGATGCACCGCGCGGACGCGTGATACGTACAGTGCCGGATCAAAATCCATCTAGTCTTGCGATCGGCGCGACGCTGCGCAGTGCGGCAATGCGCGATGCAGGCAGATTTAAGGTAACGAAACACGACTTGCATCAACAAATCCGCAGTGGTAAAAGCGCCAGTCTGATTTTGTTCGTCGTCGATGCTTCCGGTTCCATGGCCGCACAACGGCGCATGGAAGCAGTCAAAGGCGCGGTATTAACGCTATTGACCGATGCTTACCAGCAACGGGATCAGGTCGCCGTGATCTCTTTCCGGGGCGAATCCGCACACCTGTTAATGCCACCGACACGCAGCGTCGATCTTGCCGAACAGAACTTGCGCGATTTACCCACGGGCGGAAGGACGCCTTTGGCGCATGCCCTGCAACTGGCCCTGGAAACCCTGGATAAAACGAACGGCAATGACATGCCGCCCTTGCTGGTGTTGCTCAGCGACGGCAAAGCCAATGTTGCCTTAAACGATGGCGGCGATCCCTGGCAGGAAACGTTAAGATTTGCAGAACTGCTGGCGGATCGCGGTATCCCCGCATTAGTGCTGGATACCGAAACTGGTTATTTACGCCTGGGCAGAGCACGCCAACTGGCAAATGCGCTGGGCGCGGAATGCCTGACACTGGAAGAGTTATCGGCAGAAAATCTGGCGTTGACGATACGCTCTTGTATAAAAACAAGTTAACTCTCGCACCTTAGCGGTCAAGAATTTATGATTTACAAATCAACACTCATGAAAAGGTTAAAGTCTCTCTGGAGAATGAAAGTCGGTTGTGGGACCGACGCCCTCGTCGCGACGAAGGCGAAATTTGTTAACGGCTTTCACAGTCAATATGTTTAAGGAGTTGCAATGATTGTCTGCATAGGTGCAGGCCCGGGTGATTTGGGATATTTGACCCAGCGCGGCGCGGATCTGATCCGGAACGCCGAAGTGGTCGCAGGTTTTGATGCCGTCGTTAATGTCATTCAAAGCCTGATTCCTGCTACGGCGCAAACCGTTCTGATGAATTACCGCGACCAAACTGCACAATTGGCAACGGTAGCCGAAGCGCATCATACCGGCAAGCGCTGTGTGATGGTCTTTATGGGAGATATCCATTTCAGCGGCTTTCAGTATCTGGAGCGGGTCGAGCGGGCTTGCGGCCATCCGGTGGAAACCGTGCCGGGCATATCATCGGCGCAAATACTCGCGTCGCGCGCCAAAGTCTGCTTCGATGAAACTACCTTTATTACCTTTCATCGCCGTGGCGACCTTGACCCTTTCAAGCGCCATCTGGTACATGTATTGCAGGACCAGCGCAATGCCATCGTGATTCCCTGTCCGTGGGATGCCGCGCGTTCATTCATGCCCCGTCATATTGCCGCTTTCTTGCTGGAAAATGGCGTACCGCCCGGGCATCCTACCGAAGTGTGGGAAAATTTGACCCGAGCCGACGACTGCATGGATGCAGGAGGTAGAGCAATGCAGGGAGCAATTGCCGAAGCAGAATGGCATGGCACGCTCGCTGACTGCGTGGATAGGGAGTTTAGCGACATGAGCATTATGTTAATCCGCACCTTGAGCCCCATGTCCAGCCAGATCGAACCGTGATGATGCCGGCAGATAATCAAAAGACCTTCGGTATCGTTGTCGCCGGACACGGCAGCCGCGACCCCGATGGTATTCAGGAATTTGAGCAACTGGTTGAATTGATCAAGGAACGCGCTCCGCAGCATGTCGTCAGTCACGGTTATCTGGAATTCGCCAGCCCGACCATCGATCAAGCGGTTATTGCGCAGATTGAAGCTGGCGCACAGCAAGTGGTGATGGTGCCGGGTGTATTGCTGGCGGCAAGTCACGCCAAGAACGATATGCCGAGCGAGTTGCTGGTTTTTGCAAAAAATCATCCCGATATCGATTTTCATTTTGGCGCGCCGTTGGGACTGCATCCGCTGTTGTTGCAGGTCGTACAGGAGCGGATTGTCGCCGCTGAAGCCGAATCGCCGCATACGGTTCGTCGCGATGATACCTGTCTGGTGCTGGTGGGCCGCGGCACAACGGATCCCGATGCCAACGGTGAAGTCTCCAAATTCGCCCGCATGATCGAGGAAGGCATGGGCTTTGGCGCCTCCTTCGTGTGTTACTCTGGCACCGCCAAACCGCTGGTTGCGGATGGTTTGCGTGCCGCCGCTAAATTGGGCTATGCGCGGTTGATTGTTGTTCCCTTTTTTCTGTTTGACGGTGTTCTGGTGAAACGGATTTATGCCGCAGCCGATGCCCTGCAGGAACGGGAACCGGGACTGGAAGTCCTTAAAGCCGGTTATCTGGGAGTGCATCCAAACGTCGCGGATGTGATCATTGCGCGGGCGCAAGAGGCCGTGGATGGCCCGGTGGCTATGAACTGCGCACTGTGCAAATACCGGGTGCAGATTGTCGGTTTTGAAGAACAGGTCGGCGAGCCGCAGCGCGCGCATCATCTTAAGGTGCGTGGTCTGCTGGAGAAAGACGTGAAGTCGGGCAATGACAATCCTGAATTCGCCCCTTACCTGCCGCATCCGATTGAAGCTGAAAGTTTCCGCATTATCGCGGCCGGACGCGATTGGTCGGTTTTTCCTGCCGCCCATTTGACCATTCTGCAACGACTGGTGCATACCAGCGGCGATTTTAACGCCGTCGATGATCTCTATTTTTCCGCGGGGGCCGTTGAAACCGGAATTCGCGCCCTGTTGCGCTGCAAGCGGGTGGTAACCGATGTGACGATGGTGCAGACCGGTCTGAAACGGGCGTTGCTGGAGCAACTGGCTATTGAAACCTGGTGCGGCGTGCATGATCATGAAACGGCGCTGCTGGCGGCCGCGCAGGGTATCACCCGTTCTGCGGCCGGAATACGCCGGGCCTGGGAAAAATTTGGTAACGACATCATACTCGCTATCGGTGATGCGCCAACCGCCATTATGGAGGCGACTCGCCTGATTCGCAAACATGGCTGGCGGCCCCAATTGGTGATCGGTTTGCCCGTGGGCTTTGTCGGTACCTGCGAAGCGAAAGCTGATCTGAAACGCTGTCTGCAAGTGCCGCGCATCACTAATAGCGGCACGCGCGGCGGTTCGCCCTGGGCCGCCAGCGTGGTCAACGGTTTAATGATCGATGCGTTGAATCAACTGGCTTCTGTAAGTGCGGATTTGCTTGTGCCCCAGAGGGTATCTGAACAAGGTGACAGGGACAGCTGGGCTGCGCAGCGCTAACCCGGCCTGCAAGCAATCTATGGGTAAAGCTGAACCGGAACAATTCGATCTCAATATACTCGCGCCTAATGGTTTACGGCGCGGGAGAACGACCGGCAGTTGCGCCACAGCGGCAGTTAAAGCCGCTTTGCACTTGATGGTTCGTGGAGAATATTGCATCCAGGTATCGGTGACTTTACCCGATCATCGCCATTATCTGGAGATACCGGTTCAGGCTGTGCACTGGCTGGATGATCAATCGGTGCGTGCCGAAGTGATCAAAGACGGCGGCGATGATCCTGACAACACGCATGGCGCGAATATTTTTGCCATTGTGCGAAAAAACCAGCTCGGCCAAGTTCGTTTTTTTGCAGGAAAAGGCGTCGGTACGGTGACGCAACCGGGTTTGAGAGTAGCCGCCGGTGAGCCTGCCATCAATCCGGTTCCGCGTCTGATGATGCAGCAGGCTGTCGCCGAAATGCTGGAACATGAAGCACCAGTCGGCCTGAACACTGGCTTTGATCTCACTATCGGTTGTGAAAACGGCGAAATCATCGCGCAAAAAACGTTTAACCCCCGGCTCGGCATTGTCGGCGGCATCTCGATTCTGGGCACGTCGGGGATAGTCGAGCCATTGTCGCTGGCCTCGTGGATTGCCTCCATCGAAGTCTATGTGCGTGTCGCACTGGGCGGCGGTGCGCAAAGCATTGCCTTTCTGCCTGGGAAGATTGGCCGCACTTATGCCCGGGAAATATTGGGGCTGCCTGCGCAGCGAGCCGTGCAGATCGCCAACTTTTTGGGTGACGCGCTGGATTTTATGCAGCAAGCCTTGTCTGAAGAACAGCGCAGCCTGGATGTGTTTTGGCTGCTGGGACATCCGGGCAAACTTGCCAAAGTGTTGGCGGGCGATTGGGACACGCATTCCAGCAAGAGCGGCATGGCTATGGGTGTGGTCGCGGATGTGGCGGCGGAACTGGGATTTGACAGCAATCTGGTACAGGCCATAGTGCAAGCCAATACCGTGGAAGCAGTAACCGAAAAATTACAGCACGAATCCTGCGCACAGGCGTTATGGATGGAAATTGAGCGGCGTATCGCCGTGCTTGTACACCAGCGCACTCCGGCGGTAAGCCGTGTGGAAGTGCGCTTGTTTAATTTGAATGGCAAGACCTTGGGAGAACAATGAGTAGATCGGGTACATTTTGGGGCATCGGCGTAGGTCCAGGCCCGACAGGTTACATTCCGCTGGCAGCGGTTGAAGTTTTGTGCATGGCCGACCTGGTATTTACGCCTCGCGCTACAACCTCCGAAAGTTCGGTCGCGTTGCGGTGTCTTGCAGGCATCGCCATTGCGCCGGAACGGATACGGGAAATTGAGTTTCACATGGATAGCGACCGTTCGGTGCTGAGCGATCATTACGCCCAGTTGGCGGAAACGATAGCGGTCGAGTTAAGAGCAGGCCGTAACGTCGCCTATCTGACCATCGGCGATACGCTCACTTATTCCACCTATGGCTATATCCTGGCGGCATTGCAAGAGTTGCTGCCGGCATTACCACAGCGCACTTTTCCAGGCATCACCAGCTATGCGGCGGCAGCCGCTGCAATGAGTTGGCCGCTAGGCGAGGGCAAGGAGCGCACGCTGATTTTACCGTGCCCGGAAGATGCAGCCAGTCTGCGCCGCGACATCGAAACCCATGACATTGTCGTCCTGATGAAGATAGGAAAACGTCTGCCGTGGGTATTGGATTTGCTGCGAGACATGGGCATTGCCGGACACTGCGCCTTTGCCCGCCGCATCGGCCTGGAGGATGAAATGCTGTCCACTGATGTAAGCAATCTATGCGCAACCGAAGCGATGGGCTATCTGTCCACACTGTTAATCCGAAAAGATCCCAGAGAGAAAAGACACTCATGTCAGGCTATCCGGCCTGACGCCCTTCGGGTAAATGCAAATCTGCTCCAGGCGGATTTGTCACGTCAGGCTATCCGGCCTGACGCCCTTCGGGTAAATGCAAATCTGCTCCAGGCAGATTTGTCATGAAAGTTTATTTTATCGGCGCCGGCCCCGGTGCTGCTGATTTGATCACTTTGCGCGGCGCTACGATTCTGGGCCGGGTCGACATGGTGTTGTATGCAGGCTCCCTGGTTTCGAAAGACATGCTGGCGCATTGCAGCGCGGACGCCGAAGTCATCGATACTGCTCATCTCGATCTGGAACAGCAGGAAGCATGCTATCGGCGCGCGCAAGAGCAAGGCATCGATGTTGCACGCCTGCATTCCGGCGATCCCGCCATTTATGGCGCAACCGCCGAGCAAATGCGGCGGCTGGATGCGCTGGGCATTGCCTATGAAATCGTACCCGGAGTGTCGTCGTTTACTGCTGCAGCGGCTTCCATCAAAGCGGAACTGACCAAACCGGAAGTTTCACAAACCATTATTCTCACACGTGTTTCAGGCCGGGCTTCGGCCGTGCCGGAAAGCGAGTCCATAGCGCTGCTGGCTGAACACCGTGCGACCATGTGCATTTTTTTGTCCGGGCCGCATTTGAAAAAGATTGTCGCCGATCTGCGTCTGTATTATCCCGATGCCACGCCGGTCGCACTGGTATACCGGGCGACCTGGCCGGAGGAAAGAACCCATCAGAGCACGTTAGGTCAGTTGCTTTCTGAAATCAAAAGCAGCGACTGGAACCTTACAACCATGCTCTTGGTGGGCGAAGCGCTGAGCGACCATGTACCTACGGAATCCCGTTTATATGCCAAGGATTACACGCATATTTTTCGGGTAGTAAAGAAACACAAAACGACGACAGATAAATGAGCCTGGACCCCGGTATTTGGCTGGTTCGCCCGGAAAGCGAAGCGCTGGCTACGATGTTGCAAGACCAGTTTGGAGGTACGCTTTATCGGCCTTGGCTGAGTGATTCAATCGCGCAGAAGGACCAGTTTGCCGCCGCCTACCGAATGCACAAACAGTGGATCATGATAGCGGCCAGCGGCATTGCGGTGCGCTTTCTTGAGGGTTTGGCGCAGGACAAACACAGCGATCCGGCGGTGGTGGTGCTGGATGAAGCGGGGCGATTTGCCGTTTCGCTGCTGGCGGGTCACGAAGGCGGCGCCAATCGCCTGGCTTACCGAGTCGCCAATGTGATAGGTGCGGTGCCGGTGATTA
>JBAQEN010000203.1:0-5406 GCA_049286765.1 Methylococcaceae bacterium | reverse complement strand
ACATCGCTTTCAAACTTTTTGGGCCCCAGAATGCCGGGAATCTGCTCGCTGTCGATCTGCTCATTTACGACAATCCCTTCGGCAATTCGCATGGCTACACGACGAAATACGCTGCCGATTTCACGCTCCAGATTTCTGCAGCCGGCTTCGCGGGTATAGTCCTGAATGATGGTTTCTATCGCCCGGTCGGTGATGGTGCATTGTTCCGGTGTCAGTCCGTTTGTTTCCAATTGTCTGCCCACCAGATAACGTCTTGCGATCTGTGCCTTTTCATCCAAAGTATAGCCTGACAACTCAATCACTTCCATCCGATCGCGCAAAGGTATGGGAACGCTGTCCAGTACATTGGCCGTTCCGATGAACATGACATGGCTCAGATCAAATGGTACTGCCAGATAATTATCGCGGAAGGTTGAATTCTGCTCTGGATCCAATACTTCCAGCAAGGCTGAAGAAGGATCACCCTGAAATCCTGAACCGAGTTTGTCCATTTCATCCAGCATAAACACCGGATTATTGGTGCCGGCCTTGCGAATGGATTGAATAATGTTGCCCGGCAATGCACCAATATAAGTGCGCCGGTGACCACGGATTTCGGCTTCGTCATGCAGACCTCCCAGGCTGGCACGGATAAATTCACGCCCGGTTGCACGGGCTATGCTGCGTCCCAATGAGGTTTTTCCAACGCCGGGCGGTCCGACAAAGCATAAAATAGGACTCTTGCCATTCGGATTCAGCTTGCGCACAGCCAAAAATTCCAATATCCGCTGCTTGATTTTATCCAGACCGTAATGATCTTCATTAAGAATTTCCCTGGCTTTTGCTATATCAATCACAGCTGCACTTGCGGCCGACCAGGGCAGTTCCGTCAGCCAATCAAGGTAGGTGCGAATCATCGAATATTCACCGCTGGCATCCGGCATGTGCTGCAAGCGGCCGAGCTCCTTGCGCGCCTGTTTTTCCACTTCTTCAGGCATCTTGGCTGCACTGATGGCTTTGCTGATTTCTTCAATTTCGGCAGTACCTCCTTCTTCCTCTCCTAATTCCTTTTGGATAGCCTTCATTTGCTCCCGCAAAACGAATTCGCGCTGCCGCTGTCCCATGGTTTCCTGGGTTTGTTCGTTAATCTTGTTGGAAAGTTTTAATACTTCAATACGGTAATTGAGTAATTCCAGAAGCTTGTCAATACGTTCCTGTAAATTAAATAGGGCCAGCACTTCTTGTTTTTCTTCGGGTTTTGAAATCAGGTAACTCGCAACCAGGTCAGTCAGCATCGCAGGTGCAGCGATAGATTGAATGGCATTAATCAGCTCATCAGGTGCTTGGCGCGTCTGCGCTAACACTTCCAACGCTTTTTGTTTGAGCGTTATTACTCGCGCTTCAACATCCTTGGAGCTGACTTCCGGCTCTTCGTAAAGCTCACAACGGGCGACAAGAAATGGATAGCCCTGTAAAAACTCCTGCACACGGAAGCGTTGCACACCCTGACAAACGACATGATGGGTGCCATCTGGAGCAGTCAAGTAGCGTAAAATTTCAGCCATCGTACCGACCGTGTGAAGATCATTTGAGCTGGGCTCCTCATCCAGGTCACGCAACTGCATGACCAATCCGATCGGTTTCTCGGAACGTACCGCTTGTTGCACAGCAGCAATAGAGGGTTTACGGCCTATCACTAACGGAGAAACGTTTTGCGGAAAAAGCACGGTGCCCCGCATAGGCACAATGATCAGTGCATCATTTGGGATAGCTGGGGATTGCAGCGGAGCCTCTTTCGTTATCTCTGAAGAAGGCTCTTTCGTGTCTGCCTTTGAGCCCAGAAGTCTGTTTTTCAGATCCTTGATGTCCATAAGAAGCCTTTATATTTTCCGCAGTGAAATTACTAAACAGCCGTTCACAAATTCACGAGTGCCGATTTCAAAACGGCCTTCGGGCAGTTCAATACGCCGCTCAAAGCGTCCATAGGGAATTTCCAAGCGGCGAATATGCGACTCTGCGCTAGCAAGGAGATGCCGCTGTCCATCGATAATCAAATGGTCACCTTCCAACATTACGCTCAAATGCTCCGGGGCGACACCGGGTAGTGCGATCATAATTTTGAATTCATAACTGGTTTCGTAGACATCGACAGGCGGCTCCCACGTGGGTTGCCTGACGTTCATAATAGTCGGTCTAAAGAACTGTCTATGCAGCCGGTCAGCCCGGTCCAGCATTTCGCAAGCTTCCGCCCACATCCAGGTTTCAAGATCACGTAATGGCATACGGTGTATATTCCAGGTTGTCGTTTTACAAGTAATTACGCTTAAATTCTATCGTTGTGATAATTTAATTTAAGCTTTTTTCTCAAACAGTCAAGGGCTATCTTTGGTAATTAAATATCTCTGTTGTGATAACTTTTCTAATATGCCATTATGAAAACCAACGGCTCTCGCAGCAAGGTTTCCAAAGCAGTATCAGCTTAACGTAATTTTGGTATTATTTCGCCAAAAACATCCGGTATATTTGGCCAACCAAATGGCATCGTATAGATGAGATAATAGCTGCATTGAGTAGCTAGACTCGACAGGTTGTCAATCTGGGAAGAACCAAAACGTGTCATAAATCCGGCGCGTATCCAGCTTTCAGTCCTTAACTCAAACCCATCAGCTTTAAGGGGTGGCTGTTGTCTAGTTTGGCTAATATTTTGATACAACAACTATAAGATTATGATTTGGGGAGACTAGCTTGGAAGTGAATTGGCCAAAAGGCTATAAAATAGAGCGGCGTAAACTGGTCACCGTTCTGGATAAAATGATCGCGCTGGATTTGCTAAAAACACTGCTGTCTGTTTTGACGGTGATTGTGGTTATTATTGTAAGCCGGCAATTCATCAGGATTCTTAACAGGGCTATTGAAGGACAGGTTTCAACTGAAACTTTACTGACTATTCTGGGATTGAAAACAATAGTCGCCAGTATAGAATTTTTGCCTGTAGCATTATTCATGGCAGTCTTGATGGTTCTGGGCAGGATGTACCGGGATCAGGAAATGTCTGCTGTTTCTTCAGCTGGAGGCGGCGCTGGAACTATCTACAGGGCCGTGTTTCTGCTGGTTTTCCCGTTAAGTATACTGGCAGTTGGACTGGCTCTGTATGTCGCGCCGTGGGCGGAAGCGAAGGTGGATAAACTGGTGCATCAGGACGAGGAATCTGCGGACGTAAGAGGTGTCGCCGCAGGAAAGTTTAGTGAATACAGTCAGGGTGATCTGGTTTTTTATGTGGAAAAAATCAGCGCGGATAAACAGATGCATAATGTATTTGTGCAGGACCGGCAACATAAAAACGTTGGAATTATTAATGCTAAGACGGCACGATTTCAAAACTTTCCAGCAGGGCGTTTTATTATTTTTGAGGACGGCGAACGCGTACAAGGGCAGCCTGGAACCTTGAATTATGTGATTGAACAGTTTGTTGAATACGCAGTGAGAATAGAAGATAAAAGAGCTGTCACATATGACAAGCCTAACAGGCAAGCGATCGCAATTGCTTTGTTGTGGGCATCACACGAGACTCCCGATATTGCTGAATTGCAGCGCCGTTTATCTATTCCTTCAGGCATCCTGTTATTAAGTTTTGTCGCTATACCTTTAGCCCAGATTTCACCTCGCGGCGGTGTTTACGGGAATATGCTGGTGGGTTTTTTAATCTATTTCAGCTACGGCAATCTTATCCGTGTCAGCCAGAGCTGGGTGATAAAAGAAACTATTCCTGACTGGCTGGGTGGTTTTGGGGTTAATTTTCTGTTGTTGTTGATTGGCGGCTTTTTATTGGCAAGACTATATGGATGGCAGTGGCTTATTATGAAAGTCAAAGAGAAGGTATCTTGAGTGAATGTTTTAACAGGCTATATCGTCAGAGAAATTTTAAAAGGTTCCTTCGTCGCGCTGTTACTATTATTGACCTTATTTAATTTATTTACTTTTAGTGATGAATTGAAGGATTTGGGTAAAGGCAGTTATGGTCTAACAGAAATTTTTTATTACCTTGCCTTGACTTCGCCTACCATTATCTATGAATTAGTGCCTTCATCAGCCTTGTTGGGCAGTTTATTCATCCTGGGCGCTATGGCTAATAACCATGAACTTATTGCGATGCGAGCAGCAGGGTTATCGATTTTTGGGATTATCAAGGCAGTCATGGTGGCCGGTGCTATTTTAGTCATTATTTCAATTCTTGTTGGTGAATTTGTTGCGCCACCAGCTGATCGAAAGGCACAGACGCTTAAGGTTACTGCGCAACATGGGCAGGTTCTTATGGATGCAAAATATGGACTCTGGCTGCGTGAAGGCAAGAAATTCATCAATGTAAGGCAAATACTGGGTGATGGAAATCTGGCTGATATCAGTATTTATGAATTGGATACTGAGCACCATTTACGCCAGGCGAGACACGCGGAGCGGGCAATCTTTCTGGGTAAACAGCAATGGAAGCTGGAAGACATCAGGAAATCGGAAATTTCAACACAACAAATGCTTGCAGAGACCCAAAAGGAGCAATTCTGGACTTCGTCTGTTGCACCCGATTTATTGAAAAATACCGTTGTCAACCCGAATAATTTATCGTTATATGACTTGGCTATGTATATTGGTTTTTTAAAGGAAAATCATCAAAAATCACACACTTTTGAGCAGGCTTTGTGGGGCCGTGTGGTCAATCCTTTAGTGACTTTCATTATGCTGCTGGTATCCGCCCCCTTTGTAATCGGCGTTAGACGTGGCATTAGCGCTGGAGCCAGGATGATGATAGGCGTCGTTATTGGATTGAGCTTTAATATTATCGATACGACCTTTGGACATATTGGCTTAATTTATAACCTTAACCCCCCATTTATAGCATTTATTCCCAGCTTGACTGTTTTAGTGTTGGCGCTATATGCAATAAATCGGGTTCAAGAATAAATCACTCCGATCACTACTCGAGGCGGTGTGCACAATAATCAGGCACGGAGCTCGGCCGGTTCAAGAACCATTGTGCTTAATGGCGCTTTGGTTGTAGCATAATATCCTTATTGGATTTATCCCTGTTTACCATGTCTATAGCAAATGATATTAGTCAACTTCACGCCGACATGCGGCAATGGCGGCAGCATCTGCACCAGTTTCCTGAAACAGCTTTTGAGGAGGCCGAAACAGCAAAATTTATCGCCGGTAAACTGATGAGTTTTGGCCTGGAAGTCCATCAGGGACTTGGCAAAACCGGCGTTGTTGCCACGCTTTCTGCCGGAAACAGCAACAAAAAAATTGCCTTGCGTGCCGATATGGATGCCTTGTTTATTCAGGAGCAAAACACGTTTGTCTATAAATCCAGACACAATGGCAAAATGCACGCCTGTGGTCATGACGGCCATTCGGCGATGTTGCTGGGCGCCG
>JBAQEN010000202.1:0-5399 GCA_049286765.1 Methylococcaceae bacterium | reverse complement strand
CTTTTGTTTCTTCTCTTGCTCGGCCAACAAGGTGGCGGATAAATCTCTGCGGTTCCACCAGCCGCCGCCCAGTGCCTGAAACAATGCGGCCGTGTCAGCATAACGTCTGGCTTGTGCTGTAATCTGGTTAATACGCGCCTGTTGATAATCGCGCTCCGAATTGAGCAAAGACAGATAACTGACAGCACCGATTTGGTACTGCAATCGAGTCAATTCCAGGCTATCAAACGCTGCTTTTACGGCCGCATCCTGCGCCTTCAATTCGCTGGCATCAAATTCCAGGGCGCTTAAGGTATCGGCAACGTTTTGGAATGCCTGTAATACGGTGCTCCGGTATTGAGCGGCCGCCTGTTCGTAAGCCGCCAGTGCGGCACCCCGTTTGTGGATCAGCTCTCCGCCATGAAAGACGGGTTGCAACAGATTGCCGCCAAAACTCCAGATGGCGCTGCCGGGAACAAACAAATCACCTAGCCGGGTGGCGATGCTGCCAACGTTGGCGTTGATAGTAAAATCAGGAAATAGCCTGGCAGTTGCGACTCCGATATCAGCGCTGGCGGCATGTAACAGGGCTTCCTGCGCCCGGACATCGGGACGTTGTTGCACCAGTTTGGATGGCAGGCTGAGAGGCAATTCTTCGGGCAGATGCAGGTCAGACAGTTTAAATTGAGCGGCAAGCCCTGTACTGGGCAATTCACCAGTCAGTACTGTCAAACGATGGCGGTTTTGAGCCAGTTGTTGTTGTAAGGGAGGTAAGGTCGTTCGTGATTGTTCCAGTAACGATTGCTGTGCCAATACATCGACTTTCGATGCTGCCCCTAATTCGAACTGTTGTTTAACCAGATCGGCTTGCCGGGTTTGAGCTTTAATGATTTCCTCAGTCGCATCAATTTGGGCTCTTAAGGAAGCTTCCTGTATAGCGGTGGTGACGACGTTTGACGCCAACGTTAGGAAAGCGCCTTCAAGCTGGAAGCGCTGATACTCTGCCTGAGCTTCAAGTCCTTCAATTTGCCGCCGGATGGCGCCGAAAACGTCCAGAGTATAGGCGACCTGAACCGAAGCAGATGAGAGAGTGAATACAGAACCGCCACCAGAAGGGTTGCCAAACTGCGCGCCGGAAACCCTTTGACGTGTGGCATTAGCTTTTGCATCCAGGGCAGGGAATAAAGAGCCTTGCTTTGCGGAAGCATTTTCCTGCGCTTCGGTCAATGCAGATAAAGCCGCCTCTAAGTCAGGGCTATGCTTCATAGCCTGTTCAATCAGTGCCGTTAATGGCGGGGAGCGGAATAACGTCCACCACTGCCCTTGAATATCTTTTCCAAGGGCTAAAGTCTGTGCAGCACCTGACTCCGAAGATGTTGTGGTAATGCGGTTTGATTGTTTTCCGGTCGTGTAGCTTTTTGTGTAAGGACTTACGGGACGAGTAAAGTCAGGTCCCAGCGTGCATGCGGAAAATGACAGCGCTAAAATTAATATACCTGCAACGGCAATTGTCCGCAGTGTGAGCTTATCAATGGCTAAGGTGAATTGCATAAGACTGGCAATTTTTTTCATGCAGTCTTTGCCTTTAAACCGTTTAATAATAATTCAGTAATATGCGCTGCAATAAACTCCGGTTTTTCGTGTTCGGGTTTCCAACCGGGAAAGTTTTTGAGCAAGGGCTGATATTCAATGAAATACTTGGCCAAACCTATTACAGAAGTAGCGACTAAATGAGCATCTTGCCCGGGCGCTAATTCAGCCGCCAATTGCATCAATAAACAAAACTGGCGATTAAAGATACCTTGCGCCAGTAGCTGCATTCTTTCGGGATCGGCTTCCAGAATTTCTCGTTGCATCAGACGATGGAAATCGCGGTCTTGGAGCATTACATCAAGCAAAGAGCGAATAAATCCACTCAATTTTTCTTCTGCCGGACAGCCTGACTCCCACACTTTGGCAAAAATCTGCTCTTTGTCTGAAAAGGCAAAGCGGACTGATTCGAGATACAGGGCTTTTTTATCGGGAAAATGATGATAAATCGCAGCGACGCTCATATCAACCGCCTGGGCTAACTGCCTCATGGATAAACCCGAATAGCCTTTTTGCGCGAACAAAACTATTGCAGTACCTAATATTTTTTCTTTTGAACTCAAAATAGTTACCTAACAAACGTTCAGTAGGTATTCTATCCGGGAAGCTTGTATCCAGCAATTCTTTTTATATCATTTTATATCATTGAGTTTCTATACCATCTAAACTCTGATTTAAACTGCCAAATCAGGACAATCGCGCTATGATTTTCTGGCGCGACAATTTCCCATCTGCACGCATGTTTCAATCATCGAGTTAATAAATGAAACAATGAGTAACGCTATGCGGTGGATTTACCTTCGCTGCCAAATGCACAAAAGTTTCTGAATACATTTTGATAGACTACAATACGTGGCATTATTTTATCGTCGAGTAAATAGCATACGGGAGACTTTGTTTTTATCAGGCGATCTTCGGGTTTTAAGTTGAACAATTTGTAAAGTAAGCTAATGAAAAAATTAAAATGCGCTGTTATTGGTACGGGTTATTTAGGCAAATTCCATGCTGAAAAATATGCTTCACTACCTGATTGTGAACTGGTTGCTGTGATCGATATTAATGAGGCTGCTGCAAAAGCTGTAGCTGAAATGCATGGAGCGAATGCTCTGACAGATTATCAGACTCTACTGGGGGAAGTTGATGCCGTCAGTATCGTTGTTCCTACTACACTGCATCATATTGTTTCCAGGGATTTTCTTAACGCGGGCGCCCATGTGCTGGTTGAAAAACCGATTACAGTAACTGTTGCTGAAGCGGATGAGTTGATAGCTATCGCTAAAGAAAAAAATCTGATTTTACAAGTCGGGCATCTGGAACGATTTAATCCGGCGATATTGGGTTTGGATAACGAAGAAAAACCCCTGTTTATCGAATCGCACCGTTTATCGCCTTTTAATCCACGCGCCAATGATGTTAGCGTTGTGCTGGATTTAATGATTCATGACATTGATATTATTTTAGCGCTGGTAGATTCGGAAGTAGAGCGTATTGATGCCAGCGGTACTCCGGTGCTAACTCAGGGCACGGATATTGCCAATGCCAGGCTGTTATTTAAAAATGGTTGTGTGGCCAATGTAACAGCCAGCCGGATCAGCATGAAGATGGAGCGCAAAATGCGCATGTTCAGACCTTCTTCGTATGTTTCCGTCGATTTCCAGAATCGCGTTTTAACCAAACATCGGACCGGCAAAAAAGAAATGTTTCCCGGTATTCCTGAAATAGAAACAGAAGAATCTGTTTTTGAAAACGGTGATGCTCTGCTTCAAGAAATCAAACATTTCGTAAACTGCATACAAACCGGTGAAAAACCTTTGGTTTCGGGTGAGGCAGGAAGACGGGCCTTGGCAACAGCGATACAAATTACCCAATTGTTAGGCGATAAATAAAATATTTTCACTCGTAGAGACGCGTCTCCACAACATAAATAAAAGGCAACAGCATGATACCCATGGTAAATTTGAAGGCTCAATACGCCGAAATCAAAGATGAAGTAGAGCGCGGACTGGCTGAAACAATAGAAAATTGCGCCTTTATATTGGGCCCTAATGTGCAGGCCTTTGAAAAGGAAGCGGCTGAATATCTGGGGGTTAAACATGCGATTGGAGTAGCTTCAGGTACCGATGCGCTGCATTTGGCATTAATTGCTGAAGGCATAGGGGCAGGTGATGAAGTGATTACTACCGCCTTCACTTTTATTGCTACAGCAGAAGCGATTAAATATGTCGGTGCAATTCCTGTGTTTGTCGATATAGATCCAAGGACTTTTAATATTTCACCGGAAGCTATAGAAAAAGCCATCACTTCAAAAACTAAAGCAGTCATGCCCGTGCATCTATTTGGGCAACCTGCGGACATGAATGAAATTGTCCAGCTCTGCGAGCAATACAAGCTAAAGCTGATTGAAGATTGTTGTCAATCGTTTGGCGCCAGTGTCAATGGTAAACAAACAGGTACGATAGGTGACTCGGCGGGCTTTAGTTTTTTCCCCAGTAAAAACCTGGGTGCGTTCGGTGATGGCGGTTTAGTGGTCACCAACTCGGACAAAACGGCGGCAAAAATCAAACAACTGCGTAATCACGGCTCGGATGTACGCTATTACCATGATGTCATCGGTTATAACAGCCGTCTTGATGAAATGCAGGCGGTGATCTTGAGAGCCAAATTAAAACGCATCGACCAATACAATCAGGCGCGACGTCATGTAGCCCATCTTTATTCGGAACTGATGGCGGATCTACCGCTGATTACCCCTTATGAAGATGATTTGGGCGTACATGTTTATCATCAATATACCTTATTATCAGACCATCGCGATGAGATATTAAAAGCCTTGCAGGATAAACAAATTGGCTGCGCCATTTATTACCCGGTACCCTTGCATCAACAAAATGTTTTTAAAGAAGAATGCGCGGGATTGAGCCTGCCGGTGACCGAGTCCGTTGCCGCCAACTGTTTTTCATTGCCGATTTGTCCGTTTCTTGAAGATGATTCGATCAGAGAGATTGTCGGAGTTATTCGGGGTGTTTTGACTGTCTAGTTTGTTAAATTCGAAATAAACAACTTACCGTTCATCCTGAGCCTCTCGGCCTCGCTCAGGAGAGCCTTGTCCAAGGATTTAAATCAGAGATTCTAAAATGTCTCACCGCCCCCCTTTAACCATCCTGTTCAGCGCCGGAGAATCCTCCGGCGACCGGCACGCCGCCAATATGTTTCTGGAGCTGAAAAAACATCAGCCGGACATCAAAGGGTTCGGCATGGGTGGTGCCAAAATGGCTCAGGCCGGAATAGATATTCGCTATGACTCATCCGGCATTGCCGTCATTGGTGTCGTTGAAGTTATCAGGCACTACGGAGAAATTCGCAGGGCGTTAAAGCTCATGCAACAGATAATCTCAACTGAACGGCCCGATTTACTGGTTTGTGTCGATTACAAGGAATTTAACTTTAAACTGGCGCGTTACGCCAAGCAACGCGGAATTAAAGTGCTGTTTTATGTGAGCCCGCAAGTTTGGGCATGGCGGCCAGGCCGGGTAAAGGCTTATGCCAAGGTGATCGATATGATGGCGGTGATATTTCCTTTCGAGACAGCTTACTATGATGCAGAGAATGTGCCGGTACGCTATGTGGGTCATCCTTCTGTCGATAAAACCCATCCTCTGCATGGCAAGGCTGAAGATATGGCGCATTTTGGATTGGATGAAAATAAACCGGTTGTCGGGCTACTGCCGGGTAGCCGCGCCAATGAAATCAAGCGTATGTTGCCGGTCATGCTGGCAGCGGCTGAAAAGTTGCAAGCCGGATTGCCCGATATCCAGTTTATATTGCCTCAA
>JBAQEN010000201.1:0-4550 GCA_049286765.1 Methylococcaceae bacterium | reverse complement strand
TGCGTATTTTCCTTTTTCTAGCGACCAATGCCGCAATATTGGTTGTTATCACTATTGTTTTTAATCTTTTAGGCTTGAGCGGCACTTTGGATGCCCAAGGCATAAATCTTGACCTTAACGCCTTGCTGGTTATGTCGGCAGTGATTGGTATGACCGGATCATTCATTTCTCTGGCCATGTCCAAATGGTCGGCAAAACAGGCAATGGGTGTCCATGTTATCGAACAACCGCAAAACCAGACTGAGCGCTGGTTAGTCGATATTGTAGCTAAACAGGCGCGTCTAGCCGGAATCGGCATGCCTGAAGTAGGCATTTTTCAAACGCCTGAAGCCAACGCCTTTGCTACCGGAATGAACAAAAACAGTGCACTGGTTGCAGTCAGTACCGGTTTGCTGCAAAACATGAATGCCGATGAAGTAGAGGCTGTTTTAGGCCATGAAATGACCCATGTCAGCAACGGCGATATGGTAACGATGGCATTAATGCAAGGTGTGGTGAATACTTTTGTGTACTTTTTTGCAACCATCATTGGTCATGTCGTTGACCGCGTTGTTTTTAAAACCGAACGCGGCTATGGCCCGGCTTATTACATCACCCAAATAATCGCACAAATTGCCTTAGGAATTCTGGCTTCTATGCTGGTCATGTGGTTCTCTCGTTACCGGGAATTCAAGGCCGATGCAGGCGGCGCAAAATTAGCCGGACGCGACAAAATGATCGATGCTCTGCGGGCTTTGCAACGTGGACATGAAGCGCAAGACCTGCCCGGACAATTAGCGGCCTTCGGTATTAATGGCGGCGGCATGAGCAGATTGTTTATGAGCCATCCGCCATTGGAAGAGCGCATTGCGGCATTACAAAACACTCGTTAAGCATTTCCCTTATTGGCATCTGGTTATAGAGACGCGATTTATCGCGTCTCTAACATTATTCATTTTGAACCAGTTCGCGTAAAATCAAGCTTTAAATACCCCACTAACCATCTCAAGGAATCACATGAAAAAGATTTTTTTCTTAAGTCTCTTGTTGTCTGCCGGAACAGCCTACTCTGATGATGCGAAAAATGAATGGCATAACACAACACTGTCTGATGCCACGATTGAGAAAATTCAGGCTACCAAATATGAGTACAAAAAATGCATAGGCGAAGAAATGCAAAAATCTACTTATCAGGAACTGGAAAGCCGCAAAGCGACCGATGTAATTATGAAACAATGTGAACCCGTTTTGGCAAAGATGCGAGAAGTTTATACCGATGCAGAAGTGCCTGGAGTCGTAGCTGATCGCCATCTAAGGCAAATACGGATGCAAACAACGCGCGAAGCATTGCAGGGCATGATGTTTTCTGAAGCGGCGCGTAAAGCGGGCAGTAAACCACAATAACCAATAGAGCCTCTCTCAATGAATACTACTTATACAATTGATTTAACCCTGAAACCAACCACATTCGATTTATGGCATGTTTGTCTGGCAGGTACTGTTGTTCTATTATCCCTGATTCTTATTGCATTACTGTTGGCTATCGTTGTCAGTCTGGTGCGCAGTAAAAACAAGCCTGCTGAACAAGCCGTTCAACACGCCGCACAGGCGCCCGAGCCAATTGTGAAAATCGTGGAGAAAATTGTCGAAGTCGAAAAGCTTGTTCATGCCCCCGCGCCGGAACCGGTGATTCTAAAAGAATCCACACCGGATGCCGCATTGCAATTACTGGGACTGCTGCAAAAAGAAGCACGCTTTATCGACTTTATTAAAGAAGATATAGCAACCTATAGCGATGCAGATATTGGTGTTGCCGCGCGTGTCGTTCATGAAGGTTGCAACAAAGCGATTAATGAACACTTTACCTTAGCCCCCGTTCGTAGCGAGCAGGAAGGCGGCAAAATCACTCTGCCGCAGGGCTTTGATGCCTCTTCAGTGCGATTGACCGGCAATATCGTCGGTTCAGCGCCTTTTACCGGCACTCTGATCCATAAGGGCTGGCAGGTAACCAGCATCAGACTGCCCAAACTGACTCAAGGGCATAACGCCAATATTCTTGCAGCAGCAGAGGTTGAATTATGAGCTTGTTCGATCATGTTAAAAAGAAACCGGGGGTTAAAGCAGGGCCTGATAACAATGACCTGGTTTCAGATGCTGTAGATACAGGTATCGAGATTGAGGATCAACAGCCTGCCGGTAATGGAACCGAACCATTCACTCCATCACCGCAAGTTGTTAATGATAACCCTGCGTCTTTTTCTGAGACACTCTCAGAAAAAGAAGGGGATCCTTTAGAAGGCAAGCGATTTTCTGTCGGAATCGATTTAGGCACAACGCATTGCGTTTTGTCTTATGCAGATATCGGCAATATGGACGATAGGGAATTTTCCCAGCAAGTCATGGCGATACCTCAGTTGACATCGCCCGGCGTCGTTGAAGAAAGCTATCAGTTACCGTCATTCCTATATCAAGCGCACGAGGCGGAGCTTGCCGAAGGGTCTACGACATTACCCTGGACCGCAAAACCGGACTATCTGGTCGGAGAAATTGCCCGTAATTTGGGCAGTAAAACCCCTATTCGTCTGGTATCCAGCGCTAAAAGCTGGTTATGTCATACGGGAGTGAATTGCAAGTCACCGATTCTGCCGGCGGATGCACCGGAAGAAATCGAACGTGTTTCACCGTTTCAGGCGACCACCGCTTACCTGCAACATATCCATGATGCGTGGCAAAACCTGCATCCGAATGCGCCGTTGGCTGAGCAGGATTTGGTCATTACTGTGCCGGCATCATTTGATCCGGCTGCGCGCGAGCTGACAGTGGAATCGGCTCGCGCCGTCGGTCTTGAGCAGGCCATTCTGTTAGAAGAGCCGCAGGCTGCTTTATACAGCTGGATTGAAAAAAGCCAGGGCGACTGGCGTAAACAAGCGACTTGCGGTGATATTATTCTGGTTATCGATGTCGGCGGCGGCACCACCGACTTGTCATTGATAGCAGTCACTGAAAAAGACGGTAATCTCGAACTCACGCGTGTTGCTGTCGGCGATCATATTTTGCTTGGCGGCGACAATATGGATTTGGCCTTGGCCTATAGCGTTAAAGCCAAGCTGGAAAAGGACGGCAAACGGCTGGAACCCTGGCAGATACAGGCATTAACCCATAGTTGCAGGGATGCTAAAGAAAAAATATTCAACAACTCTGATGTTGATAATATTCCGCTGGTTATTGCCAACCGCGGCTCGTCTTTACTGTCTGGTAATCTGCGCACCGAATTAACCCGTGAAGAAGTCAACAGCGTGTTGGTTGAAGGCTTCCTGCCTAAAGTCGCGGTTAGTGACAGACCGGTCAGCCGTACCCGTACCGGTTTAAGAACCGCTGGCCTGCCTTATGCCCAGGATGCCGGAATTACCCGCCATTTAGCGGCTTTTCTGACCAAACAGCAGAGTGCCACTGACGATCTTAAAGATATTAACCTGCCTGAACATGCCACCTTCCTGCATCCTACCGCCGTCCTGTTTAATGGCGGTGTGTTAAAAGCCAATGCCCTGGCTGAACGTTTGATGGACGTGTTAAATTCATGGCTGACTGCTGAACAAGCACCTGAAGCCAGACTGTTAGCAGGCGCTGATCTTGATTTGGCAGTTGCACGAGGAGCGGCTTATTACGGTTTTGTGCGCAAAGGCAAAGGCGTTCGTATCAAAGGCGGCACAGCAGCAGCTTATTATGTCGGCATAGAAAGCGCGATGCCAGCCGTACCAGGCATGGCGCCCGAGATTGAAGCGCTGTGTATCGCGCCGTTTGGTATGGAAGAAGGCACGCAGGAAGAATTGCCGGATGACGAATTCGGTCTCGTTATCGGGGAGCCGGTGCGTTTCCGCTTCTTTGCATCCAATATCCGGCGCGAAGATAAGGTCGGCACTCGCCTGGATTTCTGGACCGATGAGGAACTGTCCGAACTGGATGAAATTGAAATTACCTTGCCGGAAGAAGGCCGCAGACCGGGTGAAGTTGTGCCTGTACATCTGTGTGCGGCAGTAACCGAAGTTGGTACATTGGAGTTGCAAGCAGTTTCGCAAAAAGACAGCGGCCGCTGGAAGATTGAGTTTGATGTCAGGGCGGGAGAGTAATAATTGTAGGGGGTTTGCCAGAGCAAATAGTCCGGATGGACAAACAACTTAACTACTCTTCAAATATATTCATCGTACTTGATTGTCGACACCTTCGTTCCCTCTCCTGATGGAGAGGGCTAGGGAGACGGCTGCAAGGATGCAGGAGGTAGAGCAATGCAGGAGCAATTGCCGAGGAGATTTAAAAGGCCGACACTGATTAAAAAAGTATAGCAATCAGGCAAATACCAATGACAAAATTAGTGCTTTATAATCATGGCAAAGACAGCAGTCCCTGGACTGATAAGGCACTTGTTTTTGCCGAGATTGCCAAAAAACATGGCTACGCTGTTGAAAGCCCGGATTATAGAACACAAATCAATCCTGATGAACGCGTCAAGCAACTGCTGGCTATGGACTTATCGGCCTACGATGAAATTGTATTGATAGGTTCCAGCATGGGCG
>JBAQEN010000200.1:0-1793 GCA_049286765.1 Methylococcaceae bacterium | reverse complement strand
AGATTAATTGAAGATAAATACCAAATATTTCGTTCAGAATATAAGGCAAAAGCTGATTTTTCAATAGCAATCATTTTTAGCAAGTCAGTATTCTGTAGCGGTACATGCAATACTCCTGACTTCGACTAGCTCAGGGCGAACAGTGGTTGTGGTGGAATTTATTCACTTTTTCCGTTCCTGGTGAGCACTTCGACTAAACTCAGGTGAACCCTGTCAAACCGCATACATGCTTTTTGCAAGTACCCCTGTAGCGCAGTTAATTTTATGCGATAATTTAACACTTGTTTGTCTTCATATTACCTGAACTTTTACCCCATGTCAGATAGAAAAATTCTTGTCACCAGCGCCCTACCCTACGCCAACGGCCCTATTCATATCGGGCACATGCTGGAGTACATTCAAACCGATATCTGGGTGCGTTTCCAGAAACAACGGGGCCACCGCTGTTATTTTGTTTGCGCCGATGATGCCCACGGCACACCGATCATGCTAAAAGCAGATCGCGAAGGCATCAGTCCCGAACAACTGATTGCCCAGGTCGGCAAGGAACATCTGACTGATTTTACTGAATTTGGCATTGCCTTTGATAATTATCACAGCACCCATTCTGAAGAAAACAAGCAATTTTCATCCTTGATTTACAAACGTTTGCGAGATAGCGGACATATCAGCTCGCGCACGATTACCCAGGCCTACGACCCTGTCAAGAATATGTTTTTGCCGGATCGTTTCATTAAAGGCGAGTGTCCGAAATGCGGCGCGGCCGATCAATACGGCGATGGCTGTGAAGCGTGCGGTGCGACCTATTCGCCCACTGAATTGAAGAACGCCGTCTCCGCCATTTCCGGTGAAAAACCCATTGAAAAGGACTCCATGCATTACTTTTTCAATCTGGCTGATTTTACCGAAATGCTACGCGACTGGACTAGCGCAGGTCATTTGCAGGCAGAAGTTCGCAACAAGTTAGCCGAATGGCTGGAAGGCGGACTACAGCAATGGGACATAAGCCGTGATGCACCCTATTTCGGTTTTGAAATTCCCGACACACCGGGCAAATATTTTTATGTCTGGCTGGACGCGCCCATCGGTTATATGGCGAGCTTTAAAAATCTGTGTGACAAACAAGGACTGGATTTTGATGAATTCTGGGCTACAGACAGTGAAGCGGAGCTGTACCATTTCATCGGCAAGGACATTATTTATTTCCACGCACTGTTCTGGCCGGCGATGTTGAGCGGCGCACGATTCAGAACACCCAGCGCGATTTTTGCTCATGGTTTTTTAACTGTGAATGGCGAAAAAATGTCCAAGTCGCGCGGTACCTTCATTACCGCCCGCACCTATCTGGAGCATTTGAATCCTGAATACCTGCGTTATTATTTTGCCGCCAAACTCAATGCCGGTGTTGATGATATTGATCTTAATTTTGACGATTTCAGCCAGCGGGTTAATTCTGACCTGGTAGGAAAAGTCGTTAATATCGCCAGCCGTTGCAGCGTCTTTATTGCCAAACGCTTTGCCAACATTTTATCGGCAAATTGTTCTGAACCTGCGTTATTTCAGGATTTCATTAACGCCAGTGAAACGATCGCCGAGTTTTATGAAACCCGCGAGTTCGGTAAAGCCATGCGTGAGATCATGGCGCTGGCCGATAAAGCCAATCACTATATCGATGAGAAAAAACCCTGGCTGCTTGCCAAAGAAGACGGCAAGGACTCTGAACTGCATGATGTTTGTTCGGTGGGACTCAATCTGTTCCGCTTACTGGCAGCTTTCCTGAAGCCTGTGACGCC
>JBAQEN010000199.1:0-4027 GCA_049286765.1 Methylococcaceae bacterium | reverse complement strand
ACGATGACAATCGGGTGCAAGGTAAAGATAAAAATGAAAAAATCTATAGAAATCCGGCAGAAACTTCTAGTGCTACGAATACTTGTCCCCGGTGTGGTGACGCAAAGACGAGAAAGTCACCGGCTAGAATGAATGATGGGATACTCAGAATTCTGTTCTATAAATCGTATCGCTGCCGGGAATGCCGTTATCGATTCTGGGTATTAAATCCATTACGGCTGATTCTGCTTGGAGGCATAATGCTGGCAATTGCCATTATTATTGGCGGTCTGCCATTTTCCACCCTTTAGCAAAAGACTGCCGGCGTAACTTCTAAAGCTATTATTGACTGCCAAATTAAGTAGATCGAGGAAAAAGATGATGGTAAAGCCGGACTCTAAACGGGGTAGCATCAGATTTCAAGAATAGAGGGGGCAAATTCAGATTACGTTCATCTAACCTGATTCAAAATGCGGTTTACCGGTACTTGATACTCCAGTTATAGTCAGCTATTAGTCCAATTCATCTGCAAAAATAGTGGGCTTTGCAAGCATTAATGATTGCAATCTAGGGAAATTGAGCTTCGATTTGTTGCGCTTACACCTATATCAATCATTGTATTTATAATAATAAATCAATAGATTACAAAATGTAGTACGGTTGTCCAGGATTGCTTCAGTTTTTATGCAAAAATAGGATCAGGGTTTGCCTTCGGCTTCACAATAATTTTTCGCCGTAACACAAGCAGTTCGGTTATTAACTAAACTGGATTTAGCGATATAACGGTGAATTCGATAAGCCTGTTAAATCGAGACACAAGAGACCATAAAATACGTGACCCCGGCCCTATTTATCCTATTGAAAAATAAATCATCCCAGACAATGCATGTTTTAATTTCATTGTTTTTTTCTTTTTTTTTATCAAGTGTAGCTGCGGCGGATAGTTTCGATGATCTGGTTTCGCTCAGAAGCAAATCAGATCCCGCCGTGCGGTTGAACGCTAAAGAACGTGCATGGTTAGCGAATCATAAAAGGATCAGGATAGCGTTTGACGACTCGTTGCCGCCCTATAGTTTCCGCAATAATTCCGGACAACTTGAAGGTATTGCCATCGAGGTCATGGACCGGCTAAGCAATCGCTTGGGTATTAAATTTGAAACTTATCCCAATACTAGCTGGAACAAATTGTACGAGGCGGCGGCTGAACATAAAGTTGATGTCGTTGCTACGATGGTCAATCGGCCGGATCGTGCACGGTGGTTTAACTTCACGAAACCCTATCTGATAAAATCCCTGGTTATCATGACCAAAAGGGATAACGTCACGATCAAAAATCGCACCGATCTTGTCGGGAAAACGGTCACGATGGTTAAGGGTTACCAATATGTCGACAGGGTCATACAAGAATTTCCTTCTGTCATTCCTTATTTCGTGGACTCTATGCTGGATGGGCTAAATGCAGTTAGCACAGAAAAGGCCGACGCTGCTATTGTTTTTATGGCCACAGCCAGTTATCTGCAAACAAAATACCTGCTGACTGATCTGAAAGTTGCAGCCTTTTATGACCGCAACAGCGCCAATGAAAGCATTGCTGTACGAAAAGACTGGCCTACCCTCGCGGCGATTTTACAAAAGGCGCTGGATACCATAGATGAAGAAGAAATGCAGGCTATTTACGCTAGGTGGGTTCCCAGTATTAAACCTGCTACAGATTATGGACTGATTTGGAAAATCGTCGCAGCCTTCGTCATTGTACTGTTCTTATTGTTACTCTGGATTGCCCGGGTTCGTCGGCTAAACAGGAAAATCAACCGGTCAAAAACTGAAGTTCAGGCGACCAACAAAATCCTGCAAGCATTGCAAAGCGACCTTGAACATCTGGTTTTAAAGCGTACCGCTGAGCTGAATACGAGTGAACATAAATTCCGCAGTCTGGTTGAGAATCTGCGTAACGAATATTTTTTTTATCAGCGGGATTGTAAAGGGGTATTCACTTATATTAGCCCTTCAATTACCTACATACTTGGATACACTACGGATGACTTCATAACCCATTACCGCGAATACCTTACAGATAATTCAATAAACCTTGAAATTGATGAGTACACCAAACGGTGCGCTCAAGGCGTACCTAATTTAGCTTACCAGCTGGAAATATACGATGTACAGAAAAATATCCATTGGCTAGAAGTGACAGATACTCCTGTTTATGATGAATACGGCAACTGTATAGGCGTAGATGGTTTTGTGCATGATATCACTGTACGCAAACAAGCTGATGATCGCTTAATTAGGCTATCTTATTACGATGAATTAACTGGTCTGGCTAATCGCCGGTTATTTGCCGATCGGCTCCAAAATGCCATCAATCTGGCGCACCGTACACAATTGTCAATTTCACTTTTTTACCTGGATCTGGATCGTTTCAAATCTGTCAACGACAATATGGGGCACGCTGTTGGTGACGAGGTTCTCAAAGAAGCAGCCAGACGGCTTGTCTTCACGCTACGTGATTCCGATACAGCCGCCCGTCTCGGAGGAGATGAATTTATTCTATTACTACCGGAAACCGATGCTGATGGCGCCGTGCCGGCAGCTAAAAAAATTCTGAAAAAATTACGGGAACCTTACATTGTTGACGAAATGGAATTTACTCTTGGCGCCAGTATCGGTATTGCTGTTTATCCTCAGAATGCAGATAATGGTGAAAAACTGATACATCTTGCTGATACCGCAATGTATTACGCAAAACAGGAAAAGCTTGGGTTTTCCTTCTATTCCGAAAGCATGCAGCAAGAAAAAACTTTAGGCTGATTATAAAGAGGCATTGAGCGGGTAAATATTCCTAAGCTTGCTATTTTCTCTGTTCGTCCTAACTCTTCGAAGGGCTGTTATCAGGAGTCTAGAAAAAGGAAGCATAGCTTTAATATCGAATACGAATGACAAAAACGGCCGTGTGTTCATTCTACTTTGTCAAATAACATATTCACTACTTTCCAGGATTGTCATTCCTGCATGGATACCCGCTTGCTAACCGCTATTTTTCAACCAATGCATAGCCGGCATTGCCCGGCGCCACCACGGAAACGAATGTGAAGGGTTCCGTTGAGTCAGTGTTTATGGCTCCATGCACCTGCCCAGGTTTAGCTACGGCAATTTCTCCGGCCTTAAGCCTTATAACCACGCCACTTCCCTGGTAGTAATCGGCAGAACCCGAGAGCGCAGTCCAGGTGTCTTGACCATGGGGATGAACGTGAGTGGCAATTTCTTGTCCAGGCCGAACATACCAAACGACGATTACGGATTCTTCAGTTTCAAGTACTACCGATCTGACAGGTTCGTCATCAGATGGGTGGATAAAGTCCGAAACCGAAAATAGTCTTGCTGCAGCAATCATAGTGAACTCTCATTCATTAAAAATTCTGAAACGCCATTGTACGCCCAGCAGAACTCTATCGTTCCGCTTAACCTGCAAGCGACAGAGCGAATCCGGTTCAAGCGATCGTCAGGTGTCACTACTCCAGGTCCTCTTCATCGATATGAAATTGATGCAGTATCCGGTGAGTTACAGGGGCAAAAACGATCCCCATTATTGCTATAAAAACCAGCCCGCTAAACAGCGCATACCCGGAAGCAAACAATTTTGCTCCCGTTGTAGCGAGCGGATTGACTGGCCCCATTCCTCCGAGAATCATCGACGCCTCTAAAATAGAATCAACCCAATCAAATCCTGCTATACGATGATAGCCGATAATACCAATGAATAAGGCAATTGCAATCAGGATGCCTGCCATCGCAACAGACGCTGCCATTCTTCTGGCAAAAACCGATAATGGAGCAAGTTTTTCATGTTTTCGTTCAAACATCTTGAGCCTCGAATTGCTGTGTTTAACAAGTCATTATCAAGCGATCCGCTGGAGTTGCGTACACATCAAAACTTACGTGCCCGCTTCTCCAAAACGGCAAATTGGAGCCCTTCTATTTTTGCATCACAGTTCTCCCCGCATAACTGAGCATAATCTATCGTACGGTTCGTTTTGTGATAACC
>JBAQEN010000198.1:0-2163 GCA_049286765.1 Methylococcaceae bacterium | reverse complement strand
GGAACCATATCGGCATAAGCCCGCAAGCAATTAATTAAAGTATCTGCGGTGTCAAACAGTGGCTCCTTATCTTCCTGATTGTCTTTGTTATATGCTAAAGGCTGACTTTTCATCAACATCAGCAGCGACATTAAATGACCCGTTACGCGCCCTGATTTTCCCCGTACCAGTTCCGGCACATCGGGATTTTTCTTTTGCGGCATAATGGAAGAGCCGGTGCAGAAGGCATCGGGTATTTCGATAAAATCAAACTGGGCGCTGGACCATAATATTAATTCTTCAGAAAACCGCGACAAGTGCATCATGATTAAGCTGCCTGCCGCCGCAAATTCAATTGCAAAATCACGGTCACTGACAGAATCCAGTGAATTGGCCGAAGGTCTACTGAAACCGAGTAACTCAGCCGTCATAGTGCGGTCTATCGGATAACTGGTTCCTGCTAATGCCGCAGCTCCCAAAGGCATAATATTGATCCGTTTACAGCAATCCTGCAATCTTTCCTGATCGCGGCTTAACATTTCAAACCAAGCCATCAGGTGATGACCAAAAGTAATCGGCTGGGCGACTTGCAAATGCGTGAAGCCAGGCATGATGGTATCAGCGTGTTGTTCTGCCAAATCCAGAATGGCCGTTTGCAGACGTGTAAGCTGATCGCTGATCTGTTTGATTTCACCGCGAAGATACAGGCGGATATCCGTCGCTACCTGATCATTACGGGAGCGCCCGGTATGCAGCTTTTTCCCGGCATTGCCTATTAAATCAGTCAGTCTGGCTTCAATGTTCATATGCACATCTTCCTGCTTGATAGACCAGACGAATTCACCTTTAGTAATTTCCTCAGCAATTTGTGCCAACCCTCTAATAATAGCGTCACGTTCCTGTTCTGTCAGAATGCCACAGTGCGCAAGCATAGTGGCATGGGCGATTGATCCCTGAATATCCTGCTGGGCCATGCGCTGATCAAAATCTACCGAAGCGGTAAATACTTCAACAAAAGCATCGGTTGCCTGGGCAAATCGGGCGCTGGAAAGTTTGCTGGAATTAACTGTGGTCATGATAATTTTTATGTAAAGGAACTTAAAAGGCAAAATTATACAGTTAAAGCATCGGTTATGAGCTTAAAACATAACTTCTTAATTACTCAGAAACGGGCTTTAAACCCGCCTCTACTCGCTTAAACCTTATGATAAATATCGGCGCCTTCTTCAAGAAACTGTCTGGATTTTTCATCCATCCCTTTCATTAATGCCTCTTTTTCATCCTTAATGCCTTTTTCCGCCGCATAGTCGCGAACATCCTGGCTGATTTTCATCGAACAGAAATGCGGCCCGCACATGGAGCAGAAATGCGCAACTTTCGCCGATTCTTTTGGCAAGGTTTCATCGTGGAATTCGCGCGCTTTTTCAGGATCCAGTCCGATATTGAACTGATCGTCCCAGCGGAATTCAAAACGCGCTTTGGACATGGCGTTATCCCGAGCCTGTGCACCGGGATGGCCTTTTGCCAGATCAGCGGCGTGAGCGGCTATTTTATAGGTCACGATGCCTTCACGCACATCCTGTTTATTCGGCAAGCCTAAATGTTCTTTTTGCGTGACATAACAGAGCATTGCGCAACCGTACCAGCCGATATTCGCCGCGCCTATGGCCGACGTGATATGGTCGTAACCGGGGGCAATATCTGTCGTCAGCGGACCCAAGGTATAGAACGGCGCCTCTCCGCATTCTTCCAGTTGCTTTTCCATGTTGACTTTAATCATATGTAATGGCACATGACCCGGGCCTTCGATCATGGTTTGCACATCGTGTTTCCAGGCAATTTTTGTCAGTTCACCCAGGGTTTCCAGTTCGCCGAATTGCGCTTCGTCATTGGCATCATAAATTGAACCGGGGCGCAAACCGTCGCCCAATGAGAAAGACACATCATAAGCTTTCATGATTTCGCAGATTTCTTCGAAATGTGTGTACAGGAAACTTTCTGTGTGATGCGCCAGACACCATTTAGCCATGATTGAACCGCCGCGAGAAACGATGCCGGTCATGCGTTTTGCCGTCAACGGCACATGGTGCAGCCGTACGCCGGCATGGATCGTGAAATAATCTACGCCCTGCTCGGCCTGTTCGATCAAGGTATCGCGGAAGATTTCCCAGGTCAGGTCTTCGG
>JBAQEN010000197.1:0-3543 GCA_049286765.1 Methylococcaceae bacterium | reverse complement strand
GTAGGAGCGCCCTCAACGGCATCTTTGGCTTCTTTTAAGCCTAAACCAGTGATGCCGCGCACTGTTTTAATAACAGCCACCTTGTTTTCACCAAAAGATGTCAAAATAACATCAAATTCTGTTTGCTCTTCGACTGCTGCAGCAGCGGCTGCAGGAGCAGCCACTGCAACAGCAGCAGCAGATACGCCGAATTTTTCTTCCATCGCTGAAATTAAATCAACGATTTCCATAATGGTCATGTTAGAGACCGCTTCCAAGATATCGGCTTGTGAGATCGCCATTGTGTTTTCCTCTAAAATATTAGGTTTTAAACTGGATAAAAATGCTTATGCGGCTTCTTGCATCTGGTCTTTGACAGCCGCCAAAGTACGCACAAATTTCTCTACAGGTGCTTTCATTACAGACATTAACAGACTGATGCCTTGATCACGAGTAGGTAGACTAGCCAAGCGTGCCAGCTCGGATCCATCAAATGCCTGGCCGCCAATAGCAACAATCTTAGTGATTAATTTGTCATGCGTTTTGGCAAAATTATTGATCAAACGACCTGCAGAACCAGGATCTTCCATCGAAAATGCAATCAATAATGGACCTACCAGTCCATTTTGCATACACTCAAATTCTGTTCCCTCGACAGCCCGTTTTGCCAGTGTATTCTTAATCACACGCAAATAAACGCCAGTCTCTCTCGCCGTTTTACGCAACTCCGTCAATTCCGTGACTGTTAATCCACGATATTCTGCCGCAACGGCAGAATGCGCTTTTGCGGCGAATTGAGCTACTTCTTCTACGACAGCTTTTTTGCCATCTAAATTTAGTGCCACAGCTTAGCTCCGGTATTTTCTGGTTGTTTCCAGAATTAATAAAACACATCCTTTCGGATGCCCCTTACGGCTCTTTTCCCCTGATCCAGGTTCCAATTTCCGTCTACGCAGGAAAATTAAGTTTTACAACACCTGCGGTCTTTGACGGCTACCGACTTAAACGGCAACCCAAAGTTTTTTATATCTTTTTAACTTGCAATACTGCTCGGATCCAGCCACAGACCAGGTCCCATCGTCGAAGATAAGGTTATCTTTTTAATATAGATCCCTTTCGCAGCGGTCGGTTTTGCCTTTCTCAAATCCGCAAGCAGCGCTTCCAGATTGCCCTGAATGGCAGCCGCATCAAATGTAACTTTGCCGAGTGTGCAATGGATAATACCCGACTTATCAGTACGATAACGCACCTGGCCAGATTTGGCATTTTTTACTGCTGTTGCTACATCTGCAGTCACTGTTCCCACCTTGGGATTAGGCATTAAGCCTCTAGGCCCTAAAATCTGACCTAATTGACCCACTACTCTCATAGCATCGGGAGACGCAATGACCACGTCAAAATTCATTTCGCCTTTTTTAACCAGATCGCCCAAGTCATCCATGCCGACAATATCAGCACCCGCTTCTCTTGCGGCATCAGCATTAGGTCCTTGAGTAAACACAGCTACGCGAACCGTTTTACCGGTACCATTCGGCAGCACGGTTGCACCGCGCACGTTTTGATCTGATTTACGCGGATCTACTCCCAGATTAACGCTAACATCAATGGCCTCGTTAAATTTTGCCGTACCAAGTTCCTTCAATAGCTGAACAGCCTCAGTGACGGAATACTGCTTGGTTCTATCAACCTTGCTTTTAATGAGTTTCGCTTTTTTTGACAACTTGGCCATTATAATCCCTCCACATTCAGGCCCATGCTACGCGCACTGCCTGCGATTGTCTTTACCGCCGCCTCAAGATTTGCGGCATTTAAATCTTCCATTTTTGTATTAGCGATTTCCTCCAATTGCGCCAGCGTCACAGTACCTACTTTCTTGGTATTGGGGTTACTACTGCCGCTTTTTATACCCGCTGCTTTTTTCAGCAGAATTGAAGCCGGCGGGGTTTTGGTAATAAACGTAAAGCTGCGATCACTATAAACCGTAATAACGACAGGCAAAGGCAAACCTTTTTCTACGTCCTGCGTTTTCGCATTAAATGCCTTGCAGAATTCCATAATATTGACGCCCCGCTGACCCAACGCGGGACCTACCGGAGGACTTGGATTTGCTTCACCTGCTTTTACTTGCAGCTTTATATACGCCGTTATTTTTTTTGCCATTTTTTACTCCAAATATGGGTACAAACGCTTTTCAGCTCCCCCTAGACGCAAAAATCCCTGCCTTATTCAGACAGAGATTCAATAAACACTAACCGCTTATTTCAATTAGCTTTTTTCAACTTGCCCAAAGCCCAGTTCAACAGACGTTGAGCGACCGAAAATGAGCACTGATATTTTTAACTTATTTTTTTCGTAATTGACTTCCTCAACAACGCCATTAAAATCCTTAAACGGCCCATCAATCACTCTTATGACTTCGCCAGCCTCAAATAGAATTTTAGGACGAGGCTTATTTACACCTTCCTCAACTCTGTTAAGTATTGCCATCGCTTCTTTTTCGGATATAGGCGCCGGACGATCCGATGTTCCACCAATAAAACCCAAAACTCTGGGAACATCCTTAACCAAATGCCAAGTCTCATCGGTCAGTTCCATCTGTACAAGCACATACCCTGGAAAAAATTTTCTTTCGCTTTTGCGTTGCTGACCCATACGCATTTCGACAATTTCTTCAGTGGGCACCAAAATCTTGCCAAAATATTGCTCCAGACCCTCTCTTTTAATTCTGTCTTCCAATGCCTGCTTAACTTTGTTTTCAAAGTTTGAGTAGGCATGCACAACATACCAACGAAGAGCCATCCCCTTTACCCGCCTTGACCAGTTATAAGACGCACGCCCCAAAACAGGAACATGTCCAGCAACCATAGAATCAATCCAACGATAAACACCATTGCAAACACCAACAATGTGGTACGCATCGTTTCCTCGCGGGTAGGCCAGACAACTTTTCTAACCTCCAGCTTAGATTCCAGTACAAAACTCCAAACAGCACGACCTATCTCGGTGGTTAGCATCATGCCTAACACCATCAAAACTATAGCTACTAGACCCAGAACTCGATATAAGAGCCGAATTTCCGAAAAATAATAAAATGCAGCCACACCGGCAACCACAAAAACCACGGAAAAGACCTGCTTGACAACATCAAAAACCGCTGTCGGCGCTTCTGCTTGAGTATTCATTATGTACTTTATTATGAAAACGGATAATATTGAGTGCTTTAATCTGAATGGCAGGCCAGGAGGGTCTCGAACCCCCAACCAGCGGTTTTGGAGACCGCCATTCTACCAATTGAACTACTGACCTATTCAGACAAACTTTACAGAACTTGCTATGCTATATTATTTTTAACTATTATTCAAGTATTGATGCAACAACGCCCGCACCAACTGTACGACCACCTTCACGGATTGCGAAACGCAAGCCTTCTTCCATGGCGATCGGTGAAATCAATTTAACTTTTACAGATATATTATCGCCAGGCATTACCATTTCAACGCCTTCAGGCAGATCAACCGCACCGGTTACGTCGGTGGTTCTAAAATAGAACTGTGGACGATAGCC
>JBAQEN010000196.1:0-5445 GCA_049286765.1 Methylococcaceae bacterium | reverse complement strand
GTGTAAAAACGACTTAAACGTCTGACGTCTAGCGTTTTCTTACCGGAATTTCACCCGCAATTATTGAAAATGGGTTAATACGAGAACTGTTTATTGCTCAATGGCATATTTTCTTCTCCTAAAAGTGCTCCAGATGCTCAATCGGGTGATACCACCTCCTCGTCGCTGCATCAGGTTATCATTGCCTCCATCAACACCGTGGTACCCAGTAGGTTTATCACGCGCTTGATATTGTAGGCCAATACATGCAGGCTCATTTCCGTACTGACATGTTTTAATTTTTTAGTCAGGGAATGGGTGGCTCCCATCCAGGCTTTGAGGGTCCCAAAGGGATGTTCCACTGTTTGGGTCGGATGCACATGCTGTCAGGTGCCTTGTCCAGACGTATCTGCATCGCATCAAGAATGTCTTCATGCTCCCAACGCGAAATGCGCCGCTGGTCGCCGGTCGTACATTTGGCTTTGAGTTCGCATTCTTTGCAAGACGAGCTCCAGTAACGGTGTACGGTCATGTCGTTTTCGACCGTACTGTATCGCCAAATTAGACGTTGATCCGCTGGACACAGGTAGTCATTGGTCTCGGTGTGGTAGATGAAATCGGCTTTATCGAACCTGCCAGCTGCCTTGGCTCCCGAGGTCAAACATTTAGGGACGAAAGCTATAATGCCGGCATCATGACATTTGCGAATTTCTTCACCGCTGTAATAACCTCGATCAGCCACGGCATTGAGTTCGGAAGTACCGATCGCGGCTTTGGCCTGCTCGGCCATGTTGGCTAATTGGTTTCTATCATGGCTAACGTTAGTGACTTCGTGGGCCACGATGAGGTGATTTTTGGTATCAACAGCGGCTTGTACGTTATAACCAACCATGCCGCTGCCACGTTCACTGGTAGCCATTGACCGGGCATCCGGATCGGTGGGGAGATTTGCTTATCCGGCGTCTTTTCCAATTCGGTTTCAACGGTATCGAGTTTCGCCATTTGCTGTTTTAACAGGGCAACCTTTTCCTGCAAGCGTTGGATTTTGGCGGCCATAAAATCGGCCTGTTCCTGACGATCTGCTGTTTCTAGGGCGGCAAGGTAACGCTCAATACTGGCTTCAATTTGTTCACGGCGACGTTTTATTTTATTAACGGTAAAGTTGTTGTCGCGGTTATTGACCGCTTTGAACTTACTGCCATCGATGGCCACGGAAGCGTCTGCCAATAGATTCAGTTGCCGGCAAAGCACGACAAACTGGCTACAAACTTCATACGAATGGCAGGACCACTGTCCTTTCGAAAGTTGGCGATAGTTTTAAAGTCAGGCGTCAAGCGCTCCATTAACCAGATGAGCTCCAGATTGCGGTGGCTTTCGCGTTCCAGTCGGCGGCTGGATTGAATCCGGTTCAAGTAACCGTAGATGTAGAGTTTGAGAAGTACGGCGGGATGATAGGCGGGGCGTCCGGTTTTCAGGGGAGTTACCCCAGCAAATCCTAATTCTCCCAGATCAAGCTGATCGACAAATACATCAACGACTCGAACGGGATTGTCATCAGCAACATAGTCTTCCAGTTGCTCAGGAAATAGAGTTACCTGGGTTCGGTCGGTACTTTGAATGAAGCGTTTCATCTGCACTTCCGGCGGATTGGCCGTGAGCTTATTTTACCAGATGTAGCGTTTTTACACAGCCTGAGCCGTAAGAAGCAGTTCGCATACTTAACTCTAAAATACCAACATAATTAAAAAAGGGCTTGCGGCAAGTCGCCATTTCAATACTTTGACTTATTCTCCGGCAATCGACATACGTTCAATCAGTATGGAACCCGTGCGGATATTACCCCGATAATCAACATCATTGCCTACGGAAATGATGTTTTTAAACATATCTTTTAAATTACCGGCAATAGTGATTTCTTCGACCGGATATTGTATTTCGCCATTTTCCACCCAGAATCCCGCCGCACCGCGCGAATAATCGCCAGTTACCATATTGACTCCTTGTCCCATTAACTCAGTAACCAACAAACCGGTATTGAGTTGCTTCAGCATATCCTGATAATCAAACGCACCTGGCGTTATCGTCAAATTATGCACACCGCCTGCATTACCTGTGCTGTGCAGGCCCAGTTTACGCGCAGAATAAGTGCTTAACACATAACCGCGCAGAATACCGTCACTAACAATATCGCGAGTTTTAGTGGCTACGCCTTCACCGTCATAAGCAGCGCTTCCCAAAGCGCCTCTCAAATAAGGTTGCTCGTGGATATGAATAAAGCCGGGGAAAATTTGTGTATCCAGTGCACCCAGTAAAAACGATGACTTGCGATATAAATTGCCGCCGCTGATGGCGCCTATCAACGAACCCAGCAAACCTGAAGCGGTTTCTGGGCTATACAACACGGGGCATTGCCTTGTGCTTAAGCTGCGTCCCTCTAAACGCCTGAGAGCTCGTTCTGCGGCTTTTTTACCTACTTCGACGGCTGGCTCCAAGGCCGCGCTATTTCTTGAAACAGTGTACCAGTAATCGCGCTGCATACTGTCGCCTCGCTGAGCGAGAACCGAACAACTTAGCGAGTGACGTGTTGACGCATAGCCCTGAAGAAATCCTAGGGTGTTGCCCATAACCCGAATGCCTTGATGAGTATTTACCGAAGCACCTTCGGAATTACTGATTTCGGCATCATAAGAGCGGGCAGCGTCTTCGCATTCAATGGCAAGAGTGATTGCTGTATCAGTGCTGATCGTCCATGGGTGATAGAGCTCAAGATCGGGGAATTCGGTTGCCAGCAGCTCTTTTTCAGGCAAGCCGGCATAACGATCCTCACTGGTATAACGGGCAATACTGCAAGCAGCGTTAACCGTTTCCTTGATGGATTCCGGCGACAAATCCGTGGTGCTGGCAGAACCTTTACGCTGACCAAAATAGACTGTTATTCCTAGGCCTTGGTCACAATGATGCTCTATAGTTTCGACATCACCCAGACGTGCTGTTACAGATAAGCCATTTTCCTGACTCAACCCAGCTTCCGCCGCACTGGCCCCCTGTTTTTTTGCTTCGTTCAATAAGTCTTGAACGGTATTTTTTAAACGCTTGATTTCTTCCTGATTTTGCACGGTGTTCTCATATTTTTATTAGGCTAGGCCCGGTTTAGCATTGCCCGGCTGGTCATGCCAGTTTTTGGCTTATGCTATGCTAACCCGAGCTTGTATTTATTGGACTCTTTGATTTTATCCATAGTACAAGGAAAGTGTCCTTTGAGCAAATCAAGCCTCCTCCAATAAAAATGAGTTTGAAGGATTGTACTGTATTTCTAACGCTTGTGATTTTGACAAACGCTTGAATTTCGTTCTTAATGGGAGAATAAAACCGATCATGAACCTAAACGGCCTTAATACCCTGAAACAATTGGAACTATTCTTAACCGGCAGTCAAGTCGCCACCTTACTGGTCGTCAATAGCAAGGATGAGCTTATAGGTTGAGGTTGTGCGCATCTCTTCTAAAGCATTCTTCCTGAAGCAAGGAGTTACAGGCTTCAGAGTATTTTAGTTGGATGTGTGTTCACCACGCCTGTTGCGGCCCCATTTTCCAAATGGAAAGCAGTAACCAGACTCCTCCTATTGCGTCAAATATGTATTCCAGAAACTCAGTCATAGGCATCGCTGTACCTTGCTGCACCTGATCTGAAACAACTCTTCGAGAATTCCGTTGTACATAAAACCACAATTTTTAAACCCATTAAATAGTTACAAAGTAAGAACAATTTCGCTGTGGACTTTCCCCTTTAATTGACATAAGAATCTGTTTCATGCTACAAGAAACGACACTTTATTTACAATCTCACTTTATTAGTTTCTGTGCTAATGAACGATTACGAATCAAGATTTAGCTATTGTCATGCGGTCAAATACGCATTATTTTCAATGGTCCTTGCGTTTATGCCCGCCAACACCGCATTGGCAGAAAACGGAGTTGCTCCGCTTAACTACTTTCTACACAGTTACGGCCCGGCCGCAACGCCCACGATGTATTTGGGATGGGTATTTGCCGCACTTTTGGCTGCAATTTTCGTCATCATAGCGCTACTGCTCGCTGGGGCTATATTCCGTAAACGATCCGCTGAAGATCCCCATGCAATTGGCCGCGAAGATGAAGGGATGCGATGGATCTATATCGGGACCGGAGTATCCACCTTTATCTTGTTTGCGCTGGCTATTTATACACTGGTTACGCTCAATGTGATCGCAAAGCCAACACGCGCTCCGGCGCTAACGCTGACTGTCACGGGGTATGACTGGTGGTGGAAGATCGACTATGAAGATGATGATCCCAAGCACCACTTTGTTACTGCAAACGAAATACATATTCCCGTCGGAGTGCCCGTTCTCGTCAAGCTGAAAAGTGCAGATGTTATTCACGCCTTTTGGGTACCGATGCTTGCCGGCAAAACCCAAATGATTCCGGGCCTGACTAATCAGCAATGGCTCCAGGCTAATGCCGAGGGCGTCTACAGGGGTCAATGCACGCAGTATTGCGGTGTCCAGCATGCTCATATGGGTTTGGAGGTTGTTGCACAAAGTGCAGCTGAATTCCGGGAATGGCAAGACGCCCAGCGCAAGACAGCCGCATCGGCTTCCGCAATTGACATTAATGCTGGTAAGAAACTTTTCTTGGATCGTTGCGCGGGGTGCCATACAATCCGGGGTACCGAAGCCGTGGGCGCCCATGCACCCGATTTGACGCATTTGAAATCACGCCGCCTGATTGCCGCCGGATTATTAACGAATACTCCTGATCATCTGGTGAAATGGATTACCCATGCCCAGGACTTGAAACCGGGTGCGCGTATGCCCAGCATGGAGTTAACGGCGACAGAGATTTCAGCGCTGTCAGCATTTTTATCGACACTTAATTAGGACGCCGCCCATGTCAGATGTCGCCCAAAATACGCCCGACCTTAACCTCTGTCGCGTGCCCGAGGTGGGCTCTGCCCCGATCGGATCGGCTGCCGAAATACAGCTCGCCCAACTCTGGGAATCGGCTCCCGGATGGCGCGGCTGGTTGTCGACGGTTGACCATAAAGCAATAGGACTGCGCTATCTCGTCACTGCATTTATTTTTTTGCTGATGGGTGGAATCGAAGCACTGATCATGCGTCTGCAACTCGCGCGCCCGGATCAAGCCCTGCTGACGCCGGAACAATACAGTCAACTCTTCACGATGCATGGCGTGACGATGATTTTTTTGTACTCGCTACCGATACTGTCAGGGTTTTCCAACTATTTATGGCCGCTTATGCTGGGTTCGCGGGATATGGCGTTTCCGCGTCTTAACGCCCTCTCTTACTGGATATTCCTGTTTGCCGGTATCTTTCTATACGCCAGCTTTCCTCTGGGAGAAGCGCCGAATGCAGGCTGGTTCAACTATGTGCCCTTTGCAGGGCTGGAGTACAACACCGGCCCCAA
>JBAQEN010000195.1:0-3424 GCA_049286765.1 Methylococcaceae bacterium | reverse complement strand
ATCAAGAACCTGATTCGTGAAGCAAAAGTGGCGCAAATGTATTCAGCTATTCAAACCGGACGTAAAGACGGTATGCAGACACTGGATCAGAACCTGAAAGAACTGGTTGATAAAGGCATGGTTACCGCAAAAACAGCCATGGTTAAAGCCGTTAACAAAGACATGTTCCGTTAAGGTGAATAGTATGGATTTTAAAGCGCTACTTTTACTTATGGTGCAGAAAAAAGCATCCGATTTATTCATAACAGCAGGAAGAGCGCCAACCATAAAGGTCGATGGCGCTTTGATTGAGGTCTCTAAAACGCGGCTGACAGCAGAGCAGGCATTAATCGTTGTCTTAAGCATCATGGATCAGCGGCAAAAGGATGAGTTTGAAAATACCAAAGAGTGTCAATTTGCAATTGGTTTTCAAGACCTGGGCCGGTTCAGAGTCAGCGCTTTTACCCAGCGCGCTTCGGCCGGCATGGTATTGCGCCGGATTGAAAATGAAATACCTGATGCAGATGCCCTCAATTTGCCGCCTATACTAAAAACTTTGATTATGGAAAAACGCGGCCTGCTTATCTTTGTAGGCGGCACCGGCACAGGCAAATCAACATCGCTAGCGGCATTAATCAAGCACCGCAATCAAAACAGCAACGGCCATATTATCACTATTGAAGACCCGATTGAGTTTCAGCACCCGCATCTGGGTTGTATTATCACCCAGCGCGAAGTAGGGATTGATACAGATTCTTATGAAGTGGCGTTAAAAAATACCCTGAGGCAGGCTCCTGACGTCATTTTAATCGGCGAGATAAGAACTCGGGAAACCATGCAGAATGCGATTACCTTCGCAGAAACCGGACATTTATGTCTGTCTACCTTACATGCAAATAACGCCAACCAGGCATTAGACCGAATTTTGCATTTCTTCCCGGATGAAATGCACGAACAGTTATTGATGGATTTATCGCTGAATCTTCAGGGCATCGTCGCCCAGCAATTAATTAAGCGAGCTGACGCAAATGGGAGATATCCTGCCGTTGAAATATTGATTAACACGCCTTTGGCTAAGGATTATATCCGAAAAGGTGAAGTTCATAAGCTCAAGGAATTAATGAAAGATTCGCGCGAGCAAGGTATGCAAACTTTTGACCAGGCGCTTTTTGACCTGTATATAGCTGGTAAAATCAGTTATGAAGATGCATTGAACTCAGCAGATTCCAGAAACGAAGTGCGTTTGATGGTCAAACTGAGCGCTGAAAATGCCGGTATTTCCGGAAATGACAGCATGACATTGAAAGAAACAGATGACGATAGACTTATTTATAAATAAGGAAAAAAGCATAAGATTGAGGGTGCAAAGTTTTTAGACTTGCGTCTTAAATCTTCAACCTGCTTTCTGAATAGTCTCATAGGCTTTGCTGATCTTTTGAGTTTTTTCCTTGGCAAGTTGCATCATTTCTTCCGGCAATCCTTTAGCGACCAGTTTATCCGGGTGATTCTGGCTCATTAAACGGCGATAGGCTTTTTTTACTTCGGCCATGCTAGCGGAGGGCGTTAACCCCAGAACGCCATAAGCATCTTTCAAACTGGTTTTTGGTGGCGCATTGCTCGTATAAGATCCACGCCCCTGGAAACGCTGTTGGGCTTGAAATTGTATTTTTAAGCGTTCATAATCAAAGCGAGAAATTCTTAGTTGACTGCAAATATGCAATAGCAGCTTCTCTTCGCTAACAGCCAAAGTGCCGTCAGCAAAAGCCGCCTGCAACTGGATTCCCAGAAACATGCGCAGCAAATCAGTTCGCCGGTGACATTCTTTGTAGAATTGCGCCAAAACCTCATCCAGAGGGAAATTAGTTTGTTTTCCCTGCTGAAATAAATTGATCGCGGTGGCCCTCATATCGCTCGTAAGCGCCATTTCGTTCATGATACGGTTGGCCAGCGAAATTTCTTCAGGCGAGACCCGCCCGTCAGCCTTGGCAATATGGCCCATGACTGAAAATGTGGCAGAAAAAAATGCCATTTGTACGCGATGCTGATCGCCGGGATTAAGTTTTTCACCGATTTCAATGCCTGTCAAACCCTTACCAAACTGATGCCCGACGGACGCACCTAAAATGGCGCCTAATGGTCCACCAAGCAAGAATCCGAATGCCCCGCCCACAACTGTGCTAAACCAGCTCATTGTTATCAATCCTGTTCAGTAAAGAATAATGTTAAAATTATATCATTAACCCGATTTCAAAACTTAGCGAGGTCTTATGACAGCTCCAGAAGCGCTTTACCAATCATCACTGTCGTCTTTAAAACTTCGTACTCGCGGAAAAGTGCGTGATATTTACGATATTGATGACAACTACATGCTGATTGTAACAACCGACAGGCTTTCGGCATTTGATGTGATTTTACCTGATCCGATTCCCGGCAAAGGCCACGTTTTAACCAGCATTTCCAATTTCTGGTTTAACAAATTGCAGACTATTATGCCGAACCATTTGGCCGATATTCCGTTGGAGCAAGTAGTGCCCGATGCCGACGAACGCGCTCAGATTCAAGGCCGCGCTATTGTGGTAAAACGCTTGAAACCGCTGCCGGTAGAAGCGATAGTGCGCGGCTATCTTATTGGTTCCGGCTGGAAAGATTACCAAAAATCAGGCACTGTCTGCGGTATTAAATTACCTGAGGGATTACAACAAGCGCAGCAATTGCCTGAAGCTATTTATACGCCATCGACAAAGGCGGCCGCGGATCAGCATGACGAAAACGTCTCCTTTGAACAAACCGTTGCCTTGATGGGCCAGTATCTGGCTGAAAAAGTGCGTGATGCCAGCTTGAGATTGTATAAGGAAGCTGCCGCCTACGCCAAGGAACGCGGCATTATAATTGCTGATACCAAATTTGAATTCGGTATTGATAATGCCGGCGTTTTATATTTGATCGATGAGGCATTAACTCCCGATTCATCACGGTTCTGGCCTGCTGATCAGTATCAGGTAGGCATTAGTCCGCCCAGTTTCGACAAGCAATATATTCGCGATTATCTGGAAACACTGGACTGGAATAAAACCGCGCCTGGCCCGTCTTTGCCTGCTGAAGTAGCTGCGTACTGTGCGGAAAAATACCGCGAGGCGGAAATCAGACTAACTCAAGGTTCATAAATATGAGCCAAAAAGACTTTCAAGAACAAATCCTGCCTGATCCAGCCAGTGCGCCTCGTGATTCGGTGCCGCTTTTTGTTGATCTCGATGGAACTCTTATCAAAACCGATTTATTAATCGAGAGCGCTTTCTTTTTATTAAAAAAACAGCCGTGGCTGTTGTTGGCTATTTTGTACTGGCTGGCATTTGGCAAAGCCCGTCTTAAAGAAGAAATAGCGCTACGCTCGGCATTGGACTTTAGCGTCTTGCCATTACAAAAACAGTTCGTTGAGTTTTTACAT
>JBAQEN010000194.1:0-11068 GCA_049286765.1 Methylococcaceae bacterium | reverse complement strand
CGAGCCGGCCCAGGCCGCCATTACCCAATCCTGCATCATGCTCACTAGTGATCAACTCTTCAATTTCAATGCCGAGATCATACATAGCCTGAGTCACCGTATCGGTTACACCCAGATTAAGCATGGCGTTGCTTAATGTGCGCCCCATAAGAAATTCCATAGACAGATAATAACCCCGCCGGCAATGCTCGTTTTTATAGGTTTGATGGGTGGCATTCCAGCGCTCCATCAAGCGGTCACGAATCGCTAGTGATAAGGCTTCGCCCGCATAAAAAGGAGCACGACATTTTTCATCCCTGCCCAGCAAATGGACATAATATTGTTTGAAATCATCAATGAAATCATCTTTTTTCATACCCCGTTCGGGGATCTTAATAATTGATAACTTAGGTTTGCTAGTAACAAATCGTTTAGTTTGCATTGTCTTATCTTTTCCTGAAAGAGAATTTAAGTCGATGACCAGCGTCAAGGCCCTCAAGCGGGAGCATTTTTTTGATGTTCATGTTTGTGCATCAAAACGTTCACCAGTGTTGCTATAGCATCGAGTATTTCAGTGGCTTTATTCTACATGACGCATTCCGTCATGGCCGCATCGGTAGTTCGAGTCTTGATCGCGTTCACCATTTGGCGATGGATTTAAGTGTCTGGATTACCCGATAACAGAGACATGATCCACTGCGCATAACACAGGAGTTCTTCCTGGATTTCAGCCAGTCTGGGCACTGCCTAACTCTAAGGCTAAATCTACGCTGGCAATCATAATACCGGGATAATACCTGCCGTTAGTCCCCAATATAATATCAAGAAGATTTTCTAATCAGCGGTAATTAATAACAAAAATTGCTTGTAACTATTTAGCGCTGAACCTTGCATGTAGTTTTAGATTAACTTTTGGGTGGAAGAGCAACGAGCATCCATTGGATTTGCATTACTTATGCGGCCTACTGGCCACGCCCTGATCAAAGGTTGAGTAGTTAAAGTTATTTTTATTATGCTAAAAGGCGGAATTATCTGGCGAATTATGCCCATGATTTGACGCAGTGGCAATCGGTTTATGATTTACCTTAGCATAAGAAATAAGCAAGAAGGATGGGGGAAATATAATGGATCGGACAAGTTGCAATTTCGTCTCAACGCTGATAGAGAAACTGTTCCAAGCCATGGCAATATCGATACTCGAAGCGTTAAGGTTGTTTAGCACGCATTCTAATGGTTAAATAATTCCGTCGTTTGGAAGGATTAGGAAAGATTAACCAGGACTACTTCCGAAAAGTTGATTCCGAATTGCGATACTCAAATTAACGCTTCTAAAATACTATTGTTGTTTTGTCAAAGCACTTCTATTGGTTCTAAAAACAAAAAACCGATGAACAAACATCGGTTTTTTTAATTATTGACGCTTACAAAGAATTAACTGCGTTCAATTCCTGGAAGGCTTGCTCTAAGCGGGTAACCATGCCAACTTCACCTGCACGCTGCCAAACGCGTGGATCGTAGTATTTTTTGTTCGGTTTATCGTCACCATCAGGATTACCGATTTGACCTTGTAAATAACCTTCGTTTTTCTTGTAGTAGTTCATGATAGCTTCCCACGTCGCCCATTGGGTATCGGTATCGATATTCATTTTTACTACGCCGTAACTGATCGACTCTTTGATCTCGGCGGCAGTAGAACCTGAACCACCGTGAAAGACGAAATTTAGTGTATTTGCCGGTACACTGTATTTTTCAGATACGTATTTTTGCGAGTTATCCAAAATGGTTGGCGTCAATTTGACATTGCCTGGCTTGTATACACCATGGACATTACCAAAAGAAGCTGCAATTGTGAAACGGTGACTGATTTTGCTTAATTGTTCATAAGCATAAGCTACATCTTCCGGCTGCGTGTACAGCAAAGAATGATCCATGTCGCTGTTGTCAACGCCGTCTTCTTCACCGCCGGTAACACCCAATTCTATTTCAAGCGTCATACCCATTTTGGACATGCGCTTTAAATACTGGCCGCAAATTTCGATGTTCTCTTTGAGACTTTCTTCAGACAAATCCAGCATATGTGAACTGAATAGCGGCTTGCCTTTTTCAGCAAAGAATTTCTCGCCAGCATCTAACAAACCATCGATCCAGGGCAACAATTTTTTTGCTGCATGGTCAGTGTGTAGAATAACTGGCACACCATAGGCTTCCGCCATCAGGTGTACGTGTTGAGCGCCAGATATAGCGCCGAGGATAGCAGTTTGCTGCCCTTCCAGCTTAAGGCCTTTACCGGCAACAAATTGAGCGCCACCGTTAGAAAACTGGATAACAACGGGCGATTTTACTTTAGCCGCTGCTTCCAATACCGCATTGATTGAATCGGTATTGATAACATTGACCGCTGGCATTGCAAATTTCTTTTCTTTGCAAACCGCAAAGATTTTTTGTACATCTTCTCCGGTTACAACGCCGGGTTTGACGACATCTAATATTTTTTGTGACATTTAGGAATCCTGTTTTATTCTATAACATTGGTGATCTGGAGCTGTAACTATCCGGATTACGAATATTGACAATATCCATAATCCGGACAACCAGGTATTGTTAACCCTCCAGGCTCGCCAAACGGGCTGCAAGCAGCTCTTCGAGCGACTCCAATGCTTTCGCGAAGCCACTAATACCCTCAGCCAGCTTGTCTGTTGCCATTCGGTTTTCGGCGTGCATACGGTCAAAAGTGGCCTTGTCTATGGAAATTTTTTCAATAGACAGTTTGGCAGCGTTCTCTGGATCCAGCTTACGTGGCAAATCACCTTCAGTAGATTGCAATTCTGCCAACAGAGAAGGCGCAATCGTTAACAGATCACAACCCGCTAATTCCATAATTTCGCCTACATTACGGAAGCTTGCACCCATCACTTCGGTCTTGTAACCAAATTTTTTGTAGTAATTGTATATTTCGGTAACCGAGACCACACCCGGATCTTCAGCAGGCGCATATGAATCACGACCTGTATCTTTCTTGTACCAGTCAAGGATACGCCCAACGAAAGGAGAAATCAGCGTGATGCCATTTTCGGCACAGGCAATCGCCTGATGCTTACCAAACAACAGCGTCAGGTTACAATGAATACCCTCTTTCTCAAGAACCGCTGCGGCCTGTATGCCTTCCCAAGTGGAAGCGATCTTGATGAGCACCCGTTCGCGCGAGACGTTTTGTGCTTCGTATTGAGCTATTAATTCACGGCCTTTAGCGATAGTTGCTTCGGTGTCGAAAGAAAGTCGTGCATCGACTTCAGTAGAAACGCGGCCTGGAATAATTTCGAGAATTTTAAGCCCGAAAGAAACAGCAAGACGATCGAATGCAAGGGAAACAACCTGAGCTGCAGATGCGGCCTTGCCTAATGTCGTTCTGGCGCCTCTCAGGGTATCATCAACGATACCTTGATATTGCGGCATTTGTGCAGCTGCAGTAATTAGCGACGGGTTTGTCGTTGCATCGCGTGGTTTGAATGTTTCAATAGCCTGGATATCCCCAGTGTCAGCCACCACAACGGTGACTTCTCTGAGTTGTTCAAGTAAATTTTTGCCCATGATTGGTACCTTATAAATAAAATTTAAAAAATCGCATAAGCGCGTGTTAGTCAAATATAATCGTGAATGTCCCTGTTTAAATGGTTACCTGAGGACTAATCATCGAAGTAAATCTGACCCAGGTTTTACCCCAAAATGGGTGAAAAAGACACCCGCAAAAATATTTTAATTCTGTCCCAATGTCGTTACTTTCCCGGAAAGCAATTACCCTTGGTAACGCATATATTTTTCAACGCCAGTTTCAATAACTTCCGGTTTTTGTTTTTCGACTAAAGCCAGTCTCGTCATGTACTTAGAAACCCGGCTTGGCTGTGGCAATTCAGCTTGATGTTGCAGATATTTGGCGACACCAGTTGACCCTGACTGCGCAACTGGCTTCTTTACTTGCTTTGCAGCCAGAGCTGCCTGTTGTGCTACATATTTGGCAACTCTGCTGGGCTGTGGAAGGCTGGCTTGATGTTGCAGATACTTGGCAACACCCGTTGCCTTAGCTGGAACAGGGGCTTGCATTTCTTGCAGTGCAGCCAAAGCAGCCTGTTTTGCAACATATCTGGCAACTCTGCTCGGCTGTGGCAGACTAGCCTGATGCTGCAAATACTTAGCAACACCTGTAGTTTCAAACTTCGTCACAGTTGACTTCAGGTCTTTGGGTTGCGCGGCGGCTAAAACGGCTTGTTTAGCCAAGTATTTGGCAACTTTGCTAGGTTGGGGCAAGCTTTCCTGATATTTTAAATATTTTTCAACACCCGTCGCTTCAATTCCCCCAGGCGCCTGCTCTTTTTGTTTTTCGGCTAAAGCCTGTCTTAGTACGTATTTAGTTACACCACTGGTTGGAAACTGGTCACGCATTTTTATATACCTGGCAACTCCGCTAACTACCTGGGCAGACTCTTGTTCTTCCAGTAGCTTTGCATTTTTTGCAGCCAATAAAATCGCTTCCTGATTTTCCATATATCTGGCAACACCGGAAAGCCCGCTGGAATCTCTGGTATAAACAGGATAGACAATCTCGATTTCCTTAACTTTAGGTCGTTTCATGAAAAAGAATAATCCAGCTACAGCAGGCAAAAACAAACCATTCAAGTTATTTTGGCTCATTGATTATCCCCGGTCGCGCATGTACTTTTCAACTCCAGTTGCTGCCTGCGCTACCTTTGTTTTTTCAGACACTGCTTTATTTGCCATATATTTAGCAACGCCAGTTGTTGCTGTTGCCGATTTGACATGTTTTTCCAAATATCTGGATACACCGGTACCCGATACCTTGTTTAAGTATTTGCTTACTCCGGTAAGTGAAGAATAGGTTCTGGCTGGTGCCGGTGCTTTTTTCTTTACAGTAGCAGTTGTACTTTGTCTTTTGAAAAAATAAAATCCGGCCCCGGCAAGAATCACTAAACCGATTAGATAATTCTGCATTGATGAATCCTCTTTTTTAACAGCAACAGCACTTTCACTTTCTTCTGAATTAGAAATAACTTTTTCCAATGTGCTAGCTTTCACAGACGATGAACTTGTTTTTCCAGAAGTGCTTGGTTTGTAATTAGGATCATGATACAAAACCTCTGGCTGAAAGTTTGCGGCAGGGTATTTTGAATCAGCCTCATTGCTTTTCGCAGCACTAGGAGTAGCCACTGGAGTCGATGCCGGTGCCTTGGTAGTTGTTGACGGACTATTTTTAGCGATATAGTCACTGTCCTGGTAAATCACTTCGGGCTGAAAGTCTGCCGCTGGGTATTGTTGTTCTGCGCCTACCACGGTACTCACTAGCAGCAGTGCAGCAAATGCACCTCTGGTCAAATTATTCTTTTTCACGTCGTTCACCTAAAAAGTCGGAAGATGTGGATTAAGACCCCGACGTAACTTACTGCTGGCTGCATCCTAAGTTAGGGGGTCTCTCTCCAAATATAATGTGTGTAATTACTCTATATTTGTTATTTAGAACTAAAGTACTGCTTTTACGTGCTTAACTACGTTTTCAACGGTGAAGCCAAACTCTTTGAAGAGTTGACCTGCTGGAGCAGACTCACCAAAACGGTCGAGACCTACGATTTTTCCGTTGGTTCCTACATACTTCCACCAACCATCTGTCACGCCCGCTTCGACTGCGACTCGTTTAGTCACTGCAGAAGGCAATACTGATTCACGGTAAGCGGCATCCTGGGCATCAAAGATATTCGTAGAAGGCATTGATACCACGCGAATTTTCTTACCTGCTGCTCTCAGTTCATCGGCTGCTTTCAATGCTAATTCAACTTCTGAACCCGTAGCAATAATGATCGCTTCTGGCTGCCCGTCACTGTCACTCAGAATATATCCGCCACGTGAAATTGCCTCAATTTGTTGTTGAGTGCGTGGTATATGAGGAAGGTTCTGACGAGAAAAAACCAGAATTGAAGGTCCATGTTGCCGTTCAAAAGCTGCTTTCCAGGAAACTGTGGTTTCAACTGCATCGCAAGGGCGCCAAACTTGTATATTTGGAATTAAGCGTAGCGTTGCAGTTTGTTCAATCGGTTGATGAGTTGGACCATCCTCACCCAGGCCTATAGAGTCATGAGTATAAACGAAGATCGAACGTATCTTCATTAAGGAAGCCATACGCAACGCATTACGCGCATATTCTGAGAACATGAGGAAGGTTGCACCGAAGGGAATAAATCCACCATGCAAAGCTATACCATTCATAATCGCAGACATGCCGAATTCACGCACACCATAATTTACGTAATTGGCGTTTGGTTTATCAGCACGCATTGGTCTGTAACCAGTCCATTCGGTCATATTAGAACAACCTAAGTCTGCAGAACCACCAAAAATTTCTGGAAGAATCTTTGCAAAACCTTCAATTGCCGCTAATGAGGACAAACGTGTAGCAGTTGTTTTGGCTTCAGCATTAACGGCACTGACAAATTTATTAGCATCAGTTACCCAACTTTTTGGCAACTCGCCAGACATGCGCCGTTCATATTCAGCTGCCAACTCCGGGTATTCTGCCTTATAAGCGGCAAACTTGTCGTTCCATTCATTTTCAAATTTAGTGCCTTTGGCTTTGGCGTCCCAACCCGCATACACATCTGCAGGAACTACAAACGCCTCATGATCCCAGCCCAAAGCAGCCTTAGTCAGATTAATTTCGTCCTGGCCAAGCGCAGCGCCGTGACAAGCATGACTTCCAGCCTTATTCGGAGAGCCGAAACCAATCGTTGTTTTACAACAGATTATGGTAGGCTTATCGGTCATTGCTTTAGCCATTTGGACTGCTTTGGTTATTGCAACATGATCATGCCCATCAACATCTGCAATAACATGCCATCCATAAGCTTCAAAGCGCATTGGCGTATTATCGGTAAACCATCCCTCTACATGGCCGTCAATGGAAATACCATTATCGTCCCAGAATGCGATTAAATTACCTAATCCAAGTGTGCCAGCCAACGAACATGCTTCGTGAGAAATGCCTTCCATCAAACAACCATCACCCAAAAAAACATAAGTGTGATGATCGACAATTTTGTGATCACCCTTGTTAAATTGAGCTGCCAATGCTTTTTCGGCAATCGCCATGCCTACTGCATTGGTAATTCCTTGACCTAAAGGCCCGGTTGTGGTTTCAACACCAGGCGCATAACCATATTCTGGGTGTCCAGGGGTTTTGGAATGCAGTTGCCGGAAGTTCTTTAATTCCTCTATCGGAAGATCATACCCAGTCAAGTGCAACAACGAGTATATCAACATTGAGCCGTGACCATTTGAAAGCACGAAACGATCACGATTCGACCATTTCGGATTGGTCGGATTGTGGCGCATGAAATCGTTCCATAACACCTCGGCAATATCAGCCATTCCCATAGGTGCACCTGGATGTCCAGAGTTTGCTTTTTGTACGGCATCCATGCTCAAAGCGCGTATGGCGTTCGCTAATTCTCGGCGCGAAGTCATATTTGTTCTCCTTACTAAATTGGTAAATTACGTGTAGTGACTCCCATCAATTGGCGATTTTGTCACAAATATTCTTTTTGTTCTTGAAAATACATATCAGAACGAGTGGACGTTACCACTCGCTCTTTTGATGTTACTCTAGATTAGCGTGCCTTTCTCTCATTACCTCTTCGGGAATACCTTTATCATGTATGATATGAGAAATAATGGCTTCCAAAAATATTAACGTAGAAAGTTCAAATACGGTACCCATTGGCATGCCTCGAACTTTACCATATTGTTCTGAACGCCCAACTTGGAACACTGCATCTGCCATATCTCCAATGGTGGAGTCGCTTTTTGCAGAGATCAACACGATGCTGGCACCTACTTTTCTTGCACTTTTAGTAAATGCTATCAGCTGTTCAGTCTCTCCAGAACCTGAAATAATGATCAACAAGTCGCCAGCTTTAATACTTGGCGTAACAATTTCACCAACAACACTCACATCGTAACCGCCGTGCACCAGCCTCATGGCAAAGAAATTGCCGACGAGCCTCGAACGTCCCGCACCTGCGATAAAAATACGTTTGGCACTGTCAAGCAAACTGGTCAGCTGTACTTCATACGTATTATCTGTAGCTTCAAGAATGCCTGAAATCTTTTCTATAATAAGCTGCTGATGCATAATTACTATACTGCGTCAACTAATTCGCGGATTTCACGCGCTGCATCGGCAGGTGATGCTGCGCCATAAATTGCCGCACCTACTACGATTATGTTTGCACCGGCTCTTACAACATCCTGAACAGTTGATGCTTTAATACCGCCTGCCACTGAAATTCTAACAGGCAGGCCCAATGCAGCAATATCATTCAGATCTGAGAAGGGTGTATGACCAGCTGCCTGTGCGTCAAGCCCAGTATGGATACCCATAATATGAGCCCCTGCTTCTGCTGTTGCGCGTGCGCACGCTATTTTGTCATCGACATTAATCAAATCGATTTGAGCTTCTGCACCATGTGCGTTTGCTGCTTTGATAACGCCCTGACAAGTTGCAAGACCTGATACGCCAAGAACTGTACAAATATCAGCGCCAGCAGCGTAAAAAGGTGTTGCTTCGTATTCGCCGGCATCCATTGTTTTAAGGTCGACTAATATTAATTTGTCTGGAAATCTTGCTCTCAATTCTCTAACAAGATTTACGCCATTGTGCTTGATACATGGAGTTCCGATTTCAAAAATATCAACATGTGGAGCCACTTGTGTTGCAAGTGCTACTGTTTGATCAAAATCCAGTGAATCTAATGCCATTTGTATTAATGGTTTTGCCATGATAATTGCTCCGAAGGGTTATTATTAATAGTTATTAGGTTACATTTTTGTTTTGCGGGTGTAACTGTAAAGTAGAAATGGGAGAGATGTCAATGCCCAATGATCAATGACCCATCTGCTAAACTGATTCATAAACAAACCATAAGCTATTTCGGCCATTAAATCATACAGTTATTTACTTATCTTAGCCAATTCACTTTAGCCACAGGTAAAAATCGCACGAATCAAAATTTATAATTTCAAAGAAAGTTAGCCTTATTCGATAGCCTCTTCTCAAGATTACGGCTGAACGAAATCCTTCATACCCGTGCCTCTTATAAAATTCAGAAGTACACGGGATTTTTGGTACAAAGAGGCGCAAAAAAAAGCAATATGGGAGCTATAATTACCTTCCTCCTATTGGTTTATTTAAGACATGGAGAAGCGCCCGCAATGAATGTTCCAACGCTTCATTTTATTACGCGCATGCTAATATCAATTCCCTAAGCGCTATCGTGACGGGGTCATGGTTACTTTCACCGCAAAAACCGTTAAGCCATAAAAAAGACCGGGGCGCTAAATAAACGCTTGATGATAGGCCGTGCGCCCCAGCTAATGGGGGCTTTCAGATGTGAAGAAAAATTGTCCAAAAGGCGGTGAGCAAGCATCGATGCCGGTTTCCCGGAGAATTTTACAAAACCTCAGAGATCAAACATTTTCAACTTCCCAGCTCTGTCAATCACAAAATTTGCCTTAAAAATATGCTCGCGACAGCTTTTTTCCACATTTTAATTTCATCCCATGTAAAATTACCCATATCTATTTGTAATTTTGGGATAAAGAAGTGTTTAGAGGAACAACCATACTTTCTGTACGCCGAGGCGATAAAGTTGTTATCGGGGGTGACGGTCAGGTCACACTGGGTAACACGGTAATGAAGGGCAATGCGCGTAAAGTGCGCCGCTTATATCATGATAAAGTCATTGCCGGTTTTGCCGGTGCAACCGCTGATGCATTTACTCTATTTGAACATTTTGAAGGCAAACTGGAAAAACATCGTGGCCACTTGACTCGCGCCGCCGTTGAAATGGCAAAAGACTGGCGCACTGACCGCGCCTTGCGAAAACTGGAGGCGTTGCTAACCATAGCGGATGCAAAAACCTCATTGATTATTTCCGGCACCGGCGATGTTATCGAGCCCGAATTTGATTTGATGGCCATAGGCTCAGGTGGAGCTTTTGCTCAGGCGGCTGCACGCGCATTACTGGAAAACACCAACCTGAGCGCCCGCGAAATTGTTGAAAGGTCTTTAAATATAGCCGCTGATATTTGTATTTATACCAACCACAATTTGCGCATTGAAGAACTAGACGCAGAACCCAACGAGTAGTAAACGCATGACACAGATGACTCCTAAAGAAATTGTAAGCGAGCTGGATAAACACATTGTTGGCCAGGCCAGCGCCAAACGATCTGTCGCTATCGCACTAAGAAACCGTTGGCGGCGTCAACAGGTTGATTCTTCTTTACGCGATGAAATTACGCCCAAAAATATTTTAATGATTGGCCCTACCGGTGTTGGTAAAACCGAAATCGCCCGGCGTCTGGCTCGCTTGGCAAACGCACCGTTTATCAAGATAGAAGCCACCAAATTTACCGAAGTCGGTTATGTCGGCAGGGATGTTGAATCCATCGTTCGTGATTTGGTCGATACTGCTGTCAAAATGACGCGCATGGCAGAAATGGACAAGGTTCAAACTAAAGCCTACGACGCTGCTGAAGATAAAATTCTGGATATTCTTCTGCCCAGAGCTGATGCCGGCATGCTGTCTGATACTGAAGAATCTACCCGTCAAAAAATGCGCAAGAAATTGCGTGAAGGCGATCTGGATAATAAAGAAATTGAAATTGATGTGCATGTTGCGCCTATGGGCGTAGAAATCATGGCGCCTCCCGGCATGGAAGAAATGACCAGCCAATTGCAAGGCATGTTCCAGAATCTGGGTTCAGGCAAAACCCGTCCGCGTAAAATGCCGATTAAAAAAGCCTTGCAGTCTTTACAGGAAGAAGAAGCCGCCAAGCTGGTTAATGAAGATGATATCCGGTCACGCGCTGTAGATTCTGTAGAACAGAACGGCATTGTGTTTTTGGATGAAATAGACAAAATCTGCAAGCGCTCTGAATTGGGCGGCGGTGGCGGAGAAGTATCCCGTGAAGGCGTGCAACGCGATTTGTTGCCCCTGGTTGAAGGCAGCACCGTCAGCACTAAATA
>JBAQEN010000193.1:0-4381 GCA_049286765.1 Methylococcaceae bacterium | reverse complement strand
GCGATTGACTATTCATGTTCGGAGGCGGCGCAACATCGCCTTCTGATATCAGCATGGTAACGCTAGCACCCTGTGGATCATAGTCCTGATGGGCAATATTAAGAATTTGCGCGCCGATAATTTCGGCAACATCTTTAAGTATTTGCGTTAATCTGTCGGCGTTATACGCTTCATCAATGTACTCAATATAGGCCTGCTGTTGCTCTGCGGGTGCATAACAAATATCGTAAATATTGAAACTGAGCGACTTTGTCAAATTGTTAAAGCCGTGTAATTGCAACTTATTCAAAACCCTTAAACCTCGATAACTTCAAAATCATGGGTAATTTCTACCCCGGCATTGCTTAGCATGATAGAAGCAGAACAATATTTTTCTGCCGATAAATTCACTGCCCGTTCAACAGCCGATACTTTCAAATCATGACCACTGACGATAAAATGCAGATGAATTTTACTAAACACGCTGGGTATGGCGTCAACCCGTTCGGCAGATATTTCCGTAACGCACTTTACAATATTATTTCTGCCTTTTTGTAAAATTTGCACCACATCAAAAGATGAGCAGCCGCCCAAACCCAATAAAATCATTTCCATGGGGCGCATACCCATATTACGCCCGCCATGATCGGGTGGGCCGTCTATCACTACCGCATGGCCACTGCCAGTTTCGCCGACGAACATTACGCCATCGACCCATTTGACTGTTGCTTGCATTTCTTTTCCTCAGTTAAAATGACGCATAGAGTAGCATATAAATACGTGTAGTCAGAGTTTTCAATGTTAAATTATTGTTTCGGTTTTGCCTAATTAGCCAAGGTTGAATTCACAGTTTTATCGCTAAACCAATAGAAGGAAGCTTGTTCATGCTATTTTTAATCGTGCGCACTCCTTGGTATAATATGAAATTGGACAATTCATATAGTAAAGAACCAGACATTTTATTTGCTCGCAACATAAGGGTTGCGCATCTAAAATCTATTGGTATAATACCCTGCTTGAAGTTAGATAGACTTCAGGCGCGTAGCTCAGTTGGTTAGAGCACCACCTTGACATGGTGGGGGTCGTTGGTTCGAGTCCAATCGCGCCTACCAGACACTAAAGCACTGCTCAGCGGTGCTTTTTTCATTGTAGCAATTAAGATTTTTAATAAATGCCTGTAATTACCCTTCCTGATGGCTCTAGTCGTAAGTTTGACCACGCTGTTACCGTGATGGATGTTGCTCGCTCCATAGGTTCTGGATTAGCCAAGGCAACGCTGGCCGGCCGGGTAAATAATGTTCTGGTCGATGCCAGTACACTAATCGATCAAGATGCTACGTTGCAAATCATTACCGCAAAAGATGCTGACGGTGTCGACGTCATTCGTCATTCTACCGCGCATCTATTAGCTCAGGCCGTCAAGCAATTATTTCCCGATGCGCAAGTGACCATTGGTCCGGTTATCGAAAATGGCTTTTATTATGACTTTGCCTACCATAGGCCCTTCACTCCTGATGATCTGACGGCTATAGAAGCAAAAATGCAGCAATTGGTTGCTGAGGACCATGTTATTAGCCGTTCTGTATCAACAAGAGATGCAGCGGTAAAGTTCTTCAGAGATCAAGGTGAGAGCTATAAGGCAGAGATTATCGAGTCCATTCCTGCGGATCAGGATTTATCTCTTTATCAGCAAGGCGAGTTTACTGATCTGTGTCGCGGTCCACATGTGCCCAGTACCGGCAAATTAAGCGCATTTAAACTTATGAAGATTGCCGGTGCTTATTGGCGCGGCAACTCTGAGAACGAAATGTTGCAGCGCATATACGGTACGGCGTGGGGCGATAAAAAAGAATTGCAGGCTTATTTGCATCGTCTGGAAGAAGCAGAAAAGCGCGATCACCGTAAACTCGCAAAAACCCTGAATTTGTTTCATACCCAGGAAGAAGCGCCTGGCATGATATTTTGGCACGAGAAAGGCTGGATTATTTATCAACAGGTTGAGCAATATATACGTGCAAAGTTACGCGTAAATGGTTACGGCGAAGTTAAAACGCCGCAGGTTGTAGATCGCTCGTTATGGGAAAAATCAGGTCATTGGGATAAATTCGGCGCCATGATCTTTACGACTCATTCGGAAAATCGTGATTATGCGATCAAGCCGATGAATTGTCCATGTCACGTTCAAATTTATAACCAGGGCATTAAAAGTTACCGTGATTTGCCAATTCGTTTGGCGGAATTTGGTTCCTGTCACCGTAATGAACCGTCAGGTACGCTGCATGGGTTGATGAGAGTCAGGAACTTTGTACAGGATGATGCGCATATCTTTTGTATGGAAGGTCAAATTCAGGATGAAGTATCGATTTTTATTGATATGCTGTTCGCTGTTTATAAGGACTTTGGTTTTGAAGAGGTCATTATAAAGCTATCAACGCGTCCTGAAAACAGGGTGGGTGATGATTCGGTCTGGGATAAAGCAGAAACTGCCCTGGAACTGGCGCTCAATAACAAAGGCTTAAAGTGGGATTTACAACCGGGAGAAGGCGCCTTTTATGGCCCTAAAATTGAATTTTCGTTAAAAGACTGTATCGGACGAGTCTGGCAATGTGGCACGATTCAGGTGGATTTTTCCATGCCAGGCCGATTAGGGGCAAGCTATATTGCCGAAGATGGTTCAAAACAGGTGCCCGTCATGCTGCACAGGGCAATCCTGGGCTCCATGGAACGGTTTATCGGTATTCTGATTGAACAGCACGCTGGAACCTTCCCTCTGTGGCTATCTCCAGTCCAGGTCATGGTGCTCGATATTGCTGATCGTCATGCGGATTACGCGTCGCAAATCATGAGAGAGCTGGAACAACAAGGCATCAGAGTAAAAATAGACTTGAGAAATGAGAAGATCGGGTTTAAAATCCGCGAGCATTCCATGCAGCGTGTACCGTATCTTGTTATTATTGGTGATAAAGAATTAGAAGATCAAACCATTACGGTACGTACGCAAAAAGGTGAAGATTTTGGTAGTCTGTCAATCACTGAATTTACCAAACGGTTAAAACAAGAGATTGTGGATAGAAAGTAATAGTATTTTGGAGGATTAGGGTATCGCTGCTAAAAAAGATGAAACGCGCTTGAATGATGCAATCACTGCAAGACGAGTGAGGGTTACAGGTGCAGATGGTGAAGCATTAGGTATAATCTCGCTGGATGAGGCCAAACAGATTGCTTATGCGGCAGATTTGGATTTAGTGGAAATATCGCCAAACGCGGATCCTCCGGTCTGCAAGATAATGAACTACGGCAAATACCAGTTTGAGCTCAACAAAAAACTTCAAGTTGCCAAAAAGAAACAAAAGCAAATTCAGGTCAAAGAAATTAAATTCAGACCTGGAACCGACGAGGGGGATTACCAGGTTAAACTGCGTAGTTTAATTAAATTCCTCAATGATGGTGATAAAACCAAAATTACAGTACGTTATCGTGGCCGGGAAATGGCGCATCGGGAAATCGGCATGGATCAGTTAAAGCGTATCGAGAAAGATTTGGAAGAAATAGCCATTGTCGAACAGTTCCCTAAAATGGAAGGGCGGCAAATGATTATGGTCATGTCACCGAAAAAGAAAAAATAAGTACAACCTTCTTCGTTTCCACGCTCCGGCGCGGGATACAGTTCGTAAAGACGCAATTATTGCATCTCTACAACCAACAGCGCAGGACGTGCTGTTTAAAAGCATTACACACGTAATGCCGGATAATTCTTCAGGGCCGTGCATTTTGCCTTGCTGGGTTATATCTCAGGGATTTTTTATTTTTATATTACTGGAGCAAACAAATGCCAAAGATAAAAACTAACCGCGGTGCTGCCAAGCGTTTCAGACGCACGGGTAACGGTGGTTTTAAGTGTGGGCAGTCGCATCGCCGTCATATTTTGACCAAGAAGTCGACTAAGAGAAAAAGACAGTTACGCTCGCCGGCAACTATTCATCCGTCAGATGTGCGCATGGCCGCACGTATGATGCCTTACAGTTAAGAGGTGAATAACAATGCCTAGAGTTAAACGCGGCGTAACAGCCAGAGCAAGACACAAGAAAATTTTAAAGCTGGCGAAAGGTTACTACGGCGCACGTAGCCGGGTTTATCGTGTTGCCAAACAAGCGGTAATCAAAGCGGGTCAATATGCATACCGCGACCGCAAACAAAGAAAACGTCAATTCCGCGCCTTGTGGATCGTTCGAATTAATGCGGCAGCACGGATGTATGGAATATCCTATAGCCGCTTGATCAATGGCTTGACAAAAGCGAATGTAGCCATAGACCGTAAGGTTTTAGCTGACATTGCAGTACGTGATATTGAATCATTCGGCAAAATAGCGGAAATCGCTAAGGCCAATCAAAGTCAGCCTTA
>JBAQEN010000192.1:0-2995 GCA_049286765.1 Methylococcaceae bacterium | reverse complement strand
ATAACAAACCATTCTGAAACAGATGCAAAAAAGGGTATGCCGGTTCCGGCATGCCCTTCTCTAAAGTCAAAAATCTAGGCCTTTACTGCATCGACTATTTCATTAAATGCTTCAACTTTTGTTTTACCGGTCTTGACCAAATCAACGCCTGTATCAACAAGCATTTTGCAAAGTCCGGGGGTTTTGTAAACAATCAAACATAAATAACCAACAGCCGGAATGGCAATCAAAGCTCCGATAAAACCATGAATACCTATAACACCCATCAATTTTATAAGCAATGCAATTACATCCAGCGGCAGTAAAATCATAGCGCCGAAGTAGGTTATTACCGTAAATGTAAACACTACAAAAACTACAAACTGAAGCAACCTTACCAATGCAACATTAACTTTTTTCATATATTTTAAACCGCTCCCGGCGCCTGGACTGGGAAATATAAAAATCCCCACTTTTTTAAAATCAAATATTATACCTGTAAAGCCCTCAAAATCATTTATTTTTTACTCAGGTACTTTACGAATAAACAACCGGTACAGAATGGAACCTGCGATAAAACCGCCCAAATGAGCCCACCAGGCTACATCAACCTTAGTACCCTCAAAAATCACCGCAGTTGTTGCATTATGCAATTGAATCAGGACCCACAAGCCCAAAAAAGCAATGGCCGGCACATGAAATACTAAGGGTGGAAAAAACACGATAACACGTTCAAGCGGGTATAGAAAAAAATAAGCTGCCAACACACCCGCTATCGCGCCCGAAGCGCCAACGACAGGAATATCAAGCATTGGATCAAAATACCACTGCAAAATCGATGCAAAAATTCCACACACTAAATAAAAAATCAGAAAAGGGATTCGCCCCATTCTGTCTTCAACATTGTCGGCGAAAATCCATAAAAACCAGACATTGACAATCAGATGCGTCCAGCTTGCATGTAAAAACAAGTTAGTCAAAAATGATAAATAACCATCAAAAGGCAGACCAGCATAAAGTCCTGAATAACGAATAGGCACCATGCCATAACGATTAAGCAGAGCGATTGCTGATTGATCTGGCATCAACTTCATAGCAACAAAAACGCTGATGCAGACTGCCATTATCCCCCATGTTATATAAGGCTTTGAATAGCATGGCGCAGTATCTCTAATCGGTATCATTGTTCCTACCCTGTACAGTGTTGAAATATCATTTTTGCTAAGCTTAACAGCTAAAACGGGATTAGCAATGCTGATTGATTAAATCATTGCCCCGATAACAAAAAGTTTATAATGCCAAAAACAGTTACATTTCATCACCTGCGTAACCGCAGCAACCACTCAAGATTCATGCAGCCTAATCCAACAGACATCCCGTCATCATTTTCAAGTTTATCACTGGCCGAACCCCTGCTCATGGCAGTCAGCAAGCTCGGCTTTGAGCAACCTACACCTGTGCAGCAACAAGCCATTCCGCTAGCTTTGGAGCATAAGGATCTTCTGGTCAGTGCTGAAACGGGCAGCGGTAAAACTGCCGCATTTTTACTCCCAACATTGCATCATCTTCTCACTTTACCTTCCAGAAAATTCGGCACGCGTGTGCTAATTCTTGTGCCTACCCGTGAACTGGCTCAGCAAATTTTTAAGCAATGTCAGCAATTGGCCGAATTCACTGAGCTTAAAGTAGGCCTGATTACCGGTGGCGATGATTTCAGACTGCAGCAAAACATGCTCCGGAAAAATACGGAAATTGTTATTGCGACCCCTGGCCGTCTTCTGGAACTCATGGAACAGGACACGCCTAACTTCAGTCATCTTGAAGTCCTGATCCTGGATGAAGCCGATCGGATGCTAGACATGGGCTTTAGTGAAGATGTTTTGACCATCGTCAAAAGCTGTAATACGCAAAGGCAAACCTTACTTTTTTCTGCCACACTGACGCATTTTGGTGTAATCAAAATGGCTGACAAGGTCCTGCAAGACCATGAAATTGTTGCCTTAAATACACTGTATGACGGACACCGCAATATCGAACAGCAAATTGTACTGGCAGACGATAATGATCATAAACAAAAACTGCTGGCTTGGCTGTTGCTTAATGAAACATACGACAAAGCGCTGGTTTTCACCAATAGCAGAATTCAAGCGGACGCTCTTCGTGGCCCGCTGCGGGGACAAACACTCCGTGTCGGCGTGCTCCATGGAGAGATGGATCAAAAAGACCGCAACCGGATGATGGCCTTATACCGTGGGGGTGAAGTTAACATTATAATTGCTACGGACCTTGCAGCCCGCGGATTGGACATCAAAGGCATCAACCTGGTTATCAATTTTGATGTACCGAGAAACGGTATTAATTATATACACCGTATCGGCCGTACTGGTCGTGTAGATGAACTAGGGCTTACCATAGCCCTGGTAAAACACACTGAATGGAATTTAATGTCAGGTATTGAACGTTTTTTGAAGCAGAAATTTAAACGTCGGACTATTAAAGATCTGGAAGGAAAATTTCAAGGCCCCAAAAAAATTAAAACGTCTGGAAAAGCGGCTGGCGCTAAGAAGAAAACAGAACCTAAAAAAGCTGTCGCAGAAAAATTGAAAATCCGTCATCGAGACAAGAAAAACATCGGCAAACGGCGTGTGCCAACTAATAAAGCCCCTTCAGAATAAACGGTAGCCGCTGCTCAAGATGCTGAGCTGCTACTACAATCCTATTGCCTCTACTTGGCCGATTTAACTGTTGGCATAATCTCAACAAACATCGCCGCTAATGTGGCCATGTAGAAATTATCATGTACCCGTTTAGACGCAATATGTTTGTAAAACTGCCCGCTCGGATGTTTATTAACCTCTCACTGGCTTCTTTTCAAGCTTTCTTTGTAACGTGCGTCTGTGCATGTTTAAAGCCCGAGCCGCTGCTGAAATATTACCGTCAAACTGCATGAGTACTTTTTGTAAATGTTCCCATTCCAGCCGCTTTACCGATAAAGGATGTTCACTAATCAAAACCG
>JBAQEN010000191.1:0-2218 GCA_049286765.1 Methylococcaceae bacterium | reverse complement strand
CCACCAATATCTTCTTCAATCTGGGGCAGCAAATCTTCAAACGGTACGGGAGGCGCCTGGTCCTGAAGTTTTTCAAACTCGGCAATATATTGAGGTGGAAATAAATCGACACGCGTGGCAAGAATTTGTCCCAGCTTGATGAATGTAGGACCCAAGTCCTCTAACGCTCGCCGTATCCGTTGCGGTGTATCAAGTTTGATATACTCTTCAGTATGCTGCCAACGCAGCACTTTGCCGGCGCTTTCCAAGGCGCTGCCAATCCCCAGACCACGGACAAAGCTCCCGAATCCATAGCGTATTAATACCGATGCGATATCATGGACTCTACCCAGATCCCGGGCTGCATTTAACATTTCCCACAACATAAGGTTCCAGGATTGTTATTTTTTGGAAGGAGAAGGCTGTAGACTTTCAGCGATTCCCAATAAAATACCGCTGCCAATCTGTGCTAACGTGACAGTTGCTGCAACCGTACTTGATATCACCGTTTCTTTGCCCAAATGCGGCAACTCTTTCATCGCTCCAAGAGCAGTTAAGGCTTGTTTGCCGACAGCCGTTCCGCTTTGTCGTGCATGGTTAACAAAATCGCCAACAATATCGGCAACAACCTGATTACCCTTAACAACTTTCTCCAAGGTATCCAAAAACATTCCTTCCATATCCTGTAAGTCTTTGGATGCACTATCAAGATCATGTTGCGAATACTCATTTACTTTGGATGCGGCTTCTTCAATAGCCAGTTTCGATGCTTCTGCCGCAATCGCCAAAGCATCATCCAGGGCCGAGGCTGCATGTGAAAATACCTCTTTGGCATGTTCACTTTGGGCAGTCACGCCCTCATTGATGCCTTTACTTACCTCTTCAGCAATACTTTTAATATTTTCCATATCCAGTTGCCGTTCTGTCAGAGCTTTCAGGGTAATAGTCTTGATTTTGTCATGAACATCAGAACCCGATTGAACCGCTTCCCGGATTGCCTCTTGAACATCTTGTTGTTGGTTTATTTCAGTCATAGTTGGTCTCCCGATCAATAAGAAAAATAACAACAGTAACACTTATGCCTCTTTTTAAAAAAGAATACGGAAAGGGTTTATAATTTATTTATAAACCTGCCCAGAGCATTTAATCACACCGGCTCCAACTTCATTTATCACCCATGGCCTGGATGAATAAATTTATAATAGCTATTACTCCAGGTCTATTTCCCCTTCAATACTGTGATTCAAGCCAATCGCGGGTACATTTAGTGTCATTTTAACCTCTATACTTTCTGTACCGCTTATCATTTTGGATTCAATCGCTTTCTGGATTGCATGTTCAATTTCACGCTGCGATGTAACACCCACTTTCTTCAGATATTTTCTAACTTCCATGTTCAATGTATCTTCATTCATATTAACCTCCCGCTTGATCAAATTTATGAAACTGATTTCAGTTATTGAATACTATATTTATCACTTGGTTTTAAAATACGAGGCTATAGATGGAGAGTAAATCCATATAAGCCACCAATAATGCAATCAGATTGAAGTCATTTCATCTCAGGGTTTAATCATATTTAATGTATTTAAACCGTGGATCATCAGGCGTACCTTCTAATGCGCCACCTTCTTTTCCTGGCTGCCACATAATGACATCCTCGATTTTATGCGCCAGTTCAAAATCTTTGTTGGTAATGCCTTTTGCCGCATGATTCACCAACTTGACGATGACAAAAGCATAGGAAACGGTAAGGTCAGGATGATGAAATGCAGCCTCCGCCAAATGCCCGACTGCATTGACGACCATCAACGTTCCTTTCCAGCCGCTGGTTTTGTATTTTCGCCGAATCCAGCCATTTTCCAGATACCAGTGCGGCAATTCTTCCTTCAAGCGTTCTTCAACCTCTGAATCGCTATAAGTGTCTTCATGCTTACGTTCTCTCCATCCCATAACAGCCCCCTTGTTTAAATTTAAAACAATAGCGACAGAAATAGTTAAACCGCGAAGCTTCAAAAATTTGCCGCTCACTGGCTTTGGATTATATACACAATTCTGTTTTTAAGCCAAAATGATGCTCTTCTAAATGCTAAATAAGCCTGAAGAAGACAAGCTTGCTCATAATGTAACAAAGCAGAATTCAGGCCTATGAATATTTGCGGCAGAACCGAAATAGAGATGTTATGCTTTTTAGCCAGAATTGTTACTACTTACTTTATTGAGTAAAATTATGAAATTC
>JBAQEN010000190.1:0-5121 GCA_049286765.1 Methylococcaceae bacterium | reverse complement strand
ATTGTTATAAAAGATATCGGCATAGCTGGTGGAAATAATGGTATTAAAACCATAATCGGCAATCGCCCATGGCGCATGTTCACGAGATGAGCCGCAGCCAAAATTATCGCCCGCCACCAGAATTTTAGCGCCTTTGAAGGCGGGTTTGTTCAGCTCAAACTCCGGGTTATCGGTGCCGTCATCATTATATCGCCAGTCGTGGAAAAGATGCACACCAAAGCCGCTGCGCTCCACTTTTTTCAGGAACTGTTTGGGAATAATTTGATCAGTATCTACATTGCTGCGATTCATTAATGCAGCAATACTTTCATGTTTTTTGTAGGGTTCCATAATTTTTCTATCTATTGTTACAAGGTGCGGATATCGACAAAATGACCTGCTGCCGCTGCGGCGGCTGCCATTGCCGGTGAAACCAGATGCGTGCGGCCACCTTTACCCTGCCGTCCTTCAAAGTTACGGTTTGACGTCGATGCGCTACGCTGTCCTTTGCTCAATTCATCGCCATTCATCGCCAGGCACATGGAACAACCCGGATCACGCCATTCCCAGCCGGCCTCGATAAAAATCTTGTCCAGTCCTTCATCCTCGGCCTGATGTTTGACATGATAAGAACCGGGGACGGCAATAGCCTTGACGCCTTTGGCCACTTTAGTGCCTTTTGTCACTTCCGCGGCAATGCGAAAATCTTCTATACGGCCATTGGTGCAGGAGCCGATAAAAACAAGATCGATAGGGATGTCGGTAATTTTGGTGTTCGCAGTCAAGCCCATATAGGCCAATGCACTTTCACACGCCTTGCGCTTTGATTCGTTTTCAAAACTTTCCGGCGCAGGAACAATACCATCGACGCCGACAACCTGTTCGGGCGAAGTTCCCCAGGAGACTTGCGGGGCAATATCCGCGGCGTTAAGTGTAATAACGGCATCAAATACGGCACCTTCATCACTGGGGAGGCTCTTCCAGTAAGCCAAAGCCAAATCCCAGTTTTTGCCGGAGGGTGCAAATTCGCGCCCCTTCAGATATTCGTAGGTTTTTTCATCCGGAGCCACCAGACCGGCGCGGGCTCCGGCCTCAATGGCCATGTTACAGAGCGTCATACGTCCTTCCATAGTCAAAGCTCTGACCGCATCGCCGGCATATTCGATGACATAACCGGTGCCGCCAGCCGTACCGATTTTAGCAATAATAGCCAGGGCAATATCTTTCGCCGAGGAATATTTAGATAAGGTCCCGTTAACCTGAACCAGCATGGTTTTGGATTTTTTCTGCGGCAGCGTTTGTGTCGCCATCACATGCTCTACTTCGGAAGTGCCGATGCCAAACGCCAGCGCGCCAAAAGCGCCATGGGTCGCAGTATGGCTATCGCCGCAAACAACGACCATGCCAGGGTGAACAAAGCCATGTTCAGGCACAACAACATGAATCACGCCGTTATTCGGGTTTTTCATGTCATAAAGATTCAAGCCATTCTCACGACAGTTTTCAGCCATTACCTCGATCTGTTTCTTCGCAATGGGATCAGCAATGGGCAGGTCGCGATTTTTGGTAGGTACACAATGATCCATTGTCGCAAGAATGCTGTGTGGATTACGCACCTTGCGACCAGCAAGCCGCAGTCCTTCGAAAGCCTGAGGGCTGGTTACCTCGTGCATCAGATGGCGGTCAACATAGATCAAAGGCGCCTGACCGGCTTCGTCAACCACAAGGTGGCTGTCCCAGATCTTTTCGTACATAGTCTTTTTCATAGTGTATTCCAAAGCTTTTACCTTCTCTACATCGAGCGTGTGGCGTGTTACATCAATCTAAAGCATAACAAATTATGCATAACATTTTATTATCCTACAAAATATACCCGGTTTGCAATGCGTTAAAAATAGTCTCTCAGAGTGATCGGACTGTACTGCGCTGATCTTACAAGAGTTTTTTACCAGATGCATTGCAAGCCATATTGTCTGTAATGATTGAACTGGCTATCTTTAGAAATTAACACCAAATCCCGTGAGATTGCCTGCCAAATCAGCATTCTATCGAAAGGGTCTTTATGAGCGAGCTTAGGTAATTGATAAAACAGAGCCGCTTCTTCCAAGGATAATGATATTTTTGCAAAACCCATATCATCAGTAACTTTGAGCAAGTCATCAGGCTTGCATCCTAACGTCAACTTACCCAACGAATATTTTAACGAGATTTCCCAAAAAGTAATACCGCTGACGAAAACGTTGTTTTCGGTATTTTCTAAAACAGCAATAGCCTGGAGTCCGAGTTTTTCAGGTTGCCATATTGACCATAAAAGACTATGAGTATCAAGCAAATAGCTGTTCACGATTGTAAAAACTCTTCATCCGTGATTTTAAAATCCTCGTCAATGGCAAATTCCACCTTACCTTTTAATAATCCTAACGGCCTTTTTTTAGAAGATTTTCTTTTTAAAGTCAAAATGAAGCTTAAAGCTTCTTCCGCTTTATACAGGGGCAGAGTGTGTATTTCCTTTAACACGGCTTGCTCAATTTCTGTTCTATTCATTGTTTGCTTTGTCGTAAAAAAATTGAAATGTTACAGCATTTTCATCACTGATTGGTAACTCATGCGCCGGACCGACACAGCAAGTAGCCGTATAGAGGTTGTGTAATATGGGATTTCGTGGCTTCTATTATGTGGATTTTTTAGCTCTAGCTCTTGTTCTCTATGCTTTTCAATGTCCATGATTGTTCCTCGGTTGATTGATTAACCGCTTAATATCGCCAGCCGTGCGTAGCATTATATTGTTGATTGCTTCGGTCAAACTGCTGCTGTTCTTGTAACTGCTGCTGTTGCTGCTGGTCATATTGCTGCTTCTGCTGGCGCTGGTAGTTTTCCTGGTTCTGCTCAATGTTCCTTAATATCTGCAACTCTTGCTGGTCAGAATAGTAATCGGCTGAAGCCAGGGCGGGTGTCAGCAAGAGTGCGACTATGGCTAATTTTTTCATGGTGTGTCCTCGCTTAGTTGTTTAACTGTTTACACGTGCAAGTAATTGATAATGTTTTCTATCAGAGTCCACAGCAAAAGAGCCGAGTCGAAAAAAATAACATATTCTGATAGAGTAAAACAACTGGAGTCAGAGTAAATTTAAATCCAATTCACAATTTAAGTTTACTCTGACTCCAGTTATTTGACCCCAGTTATTCAGGCTACCTCGCTTGTTTTTTTGTGGCTGTAAGTCGAGGTGAAGTACAAACCCCAACACATCGAAGCGGCAAATGTTGGGTAACACTATCGCTAGCCCATCCTAAACACTAGATATAAAGGTTCATTTTGTCCAATCAAACGGCAACAAGGCCATTTTATTCACGTGGAAGCCATCCACGACTGTTGCGTTCTGGCACTAAAAGATTATTTTGTTTCAAATGCTCTATGAGTCTCTTGTCATACTGTGGCGAAAAACCATCATGGTTCGCATTCCAGCACGAATTACAAATCATAATACCACCATAAAGTTTCAGTGGATGACCTTCATAGCGATGCGGTCCGTACTGGTATTGCTGTCCGCAAAGATCGCATTTGTACATAAATTTTTCATTTGTCATTTCAGTGAACCTACTTATTTGTGTAATTTTTGCCAAAATTCTTACCACGTCTTTTCTGCTCCGCACAAAATCCTTAACGGGGTTTATATTCTGAATTTTATGTAGACCCATTAGCATGCGTAAAATTCCGTTTTGATGTGTTGTCCCGTTATTGCGCGACCTGTGCTTGCGGGTGCTTAGCAAGCCATTCACGGGAGAGCCTTTGTCCTTCTTCGATTTGCGAGGATGTAAACATCTTAACGAAATCATCTCGCCCCTTTACCGCATCTTCAAATCCTTGAGCCGCCGCGAGGTTTATCCACATATAGGCTTGGATGTAGTCCTGCGGGACGCCTTGGCCTTGGTAATATGTCACGCCGAGATTGTATTGCGCCTTTGCGTCGCCTTGATCAGCGGCTTTACGATACCATTCGGCGGCTTGACTATGGTCCTGTGGGACACCTTGACCTTTGTCATACATCACTCCGAGAATGGTTTGTCCCTCTGCGTTGCCCTGTTCAGCGGCTTTGCGATACCATGCGGCGGCTTTGGTATAGTCCTGCGGCACACCATGGCCGTTTTGATACATCACGCCGAGATTGGTTTGCGCCTGTGCAAGACCCTGTTCAGCCGCCTTGCGATATAACGCGAAGGCTTGAGTATAGTCCTGCTGGACACCTTGTCCTTTGTCATACATCACGCCGAGATTGTATTGCCCCTCTGCGTCACCCTGTTCGGCGGCCTTGCGAAACCAAGCAGCGGCTTGGTTATAGTCTTGCGGGATACCTTGTCCTTGGAAATACATAACGCCGAAATAGAATTGCGCCGCTGCATCGCCATGTTCAGCGGCCTTGCGTATTTGCTTCATAGTTACGGCAGCGTTTTGCGTTGGCTCGGCTTTTGTGTTGATGGCGAACAATCCAACAAAGAACAGAGCAGAAAGAACAACAAGCGCAGGGAAAACACGAATCCTCCCCCTCCAATTTGTTACTTTCTTCCTACCGTAAAACAAAAACCAATTTCCTACTGCTTCAAGCATTTCCACCCCCTTTTTTTGCTTTATGAAAGAGGCAATGATGCCATAAACTCTAACCATTTCATACAGGGGCTATACCTGCCCGGAGCAGACCAATTTTTTTATACGGGCAAATGACTGACTTGTTATTTATGGTCTGGCTTTTCCAAAGCGTTAAAGACCTTGACGCTGTAATCGTATAGATCAGAAGCTAGCCTCTCAGATTCGTTGGCAAATGTCTCCAATTCATGAAAGGAAATTCTCTGTCTCTTTTTCAATAGAGAAGCGATTGTTTCTTTGAACATGAAGCCGCCGTTAGTATGCTCATAGACCTCAAGGACTAGCGGATTGTGAGCGATAAGGTTGCGAGTTTTTGCAAGCTCTTTGGCCCTGAGAAGCAAAACCGAAAGATTTGAAAACTGGGTATCACTTTCGGTCTCCAACAGTTCTACTATGAGATCGATTCTTTGTGACAGACTAAAACATTGAGTGGAGCGTTGAATTCGATCGCGCGGAATGTTTCTTAAGCATTCAATGGTCACATGCTCAATGCTGCCGAATGC
>JBAQEN010000189.1:0-3777 GCA_049286765.1 Methylococcaceae bacterium | reverse complement strand
TACCGGCGATCTATTCAATGACGAAGGTTATAATTTAACCGAAGGTATTGAGCATGAACACAATATCAATCGTGGTGATCATTGATTGCTCGTAACAGGGCTAGCGGGTGCATTTGAAAAGAAACTTATGGCTGTCTATGCCAATTCAGAATTATTCAGGAATTGGCTGAGCTGAGCGACTCAGGTCGGCCAGGAAGAGACAGCTACAAGTTTACAGTGAACGGCTGGTTATATCTTGAAAGCGGTCATACAGAGACCACGAGTGATCGGCAGCCTCAAAGGGTATTCTGGGCTTTTTAAGTGACTGAACAAAGTGGTTCCATGAATATGGAGAAACGATGTTATGAGGTGACCAAGCATAGAAAGCCCCTCATCTTTTTTTCTGCTAAGGGTTTTGGTTTTTCACCGTGGTTTTCACATGGCGTATCTAAAATTGGTCCCGCCCATCAAATCACTCTGTCAACTGATCTTGGTGGATATAGAGAAACTCCTGCAGAAATCAGATGGATAGAATCATGGGACAAGGGGTCATTGCAGCCTACATTAGTCGTCATTGAATCAGAATTAAGCTTCGACGATCCAGGGTTGGCTCAAGAACGTTCTTCTGAAGAACGAGTATCCTCCTTAGATAAAATCACAAATGTACAGGTTGAAAATGAAACTCAGATGTCTAATTCAAGCACAATTTCCCAATCAGAAAGCCTTTCTCTAAACAGCTACTCACCCACAGATAAAAACGAAACCAAAAATCCAGTTACCGAGATTGTAGCTTCATCAACGGGTAAGAAAACTAAGCAAGTTGTTAATAATAAAATTTTAATTGTTGTCTTTGTTGCTATTGTCTCCATAGGATTGGCATCAGGCCTAATTATGTTATCGAAGAAATATAAACCGGACATTATGTCGAAAGGCACTGAATCACAGAAATAAAAAATACCCCAGGGTTAGCAAATCGATATTGAATCTGGACTTCGAACATAAGCCTAGCTCAAACGTAGTGCGATAACAAACTCCTCCAGCGTCATCGATTGACTAAGAAGTTCGTTCGATGAATTGCAGGGAAATAACTTTGGAGTAGTATGATTATAGGAAGTGATTAAAGCCTGGAACACAGTTACTATACCGCTTCTAAACTTCTTGTTCCCATAATCGTTCCACTGCGACTCAAACCCCAATCTTGCTAATCAGAGGGGGCGATGATAATGTTTATAGAACTGATTCACTCGAACCCAGACAAGACGATGATTACCCATACATTGATCCCTCGAAGCGTCCTCCATTGGTTGTATTTAGACTGATGGGCCCGATTGTCGGCATCTTGCTGGCCGCCGGAGCCAGCCGGCGCTTTAGCGGAGACAAACTGACCCATAGTTTGCCCAATGGCGACTTGGTGGCAGTGCGAGCATGCCGCAACCTATTGGCCGGCACGGATTGTGTGTTGGCGGTGGTCCGGCCCGGCAGCGATCGGATCGCCGCCCTTTTGCAGGCAGAAGGCGCTGAGGTTCAGGTCTGCGCCGATGCCGATCAGGGCATGAGCGCGAGTCTTGTTTTCGGTGTCCGCGCACGTCCCGAAGCCGCTGGCTGGCTAATCGCTCTGGCGGACATGCCTTGGATAGCGCCCACGACAATAATTAAGGTGGCTGATGCGCTTCGCATGGGCGCGACTATCGCCGCACCCCGCTGGCAAGGCCGACGCGGACACCCGGTAGGCTTTTCACACGTTTTAGGCCCGGAACTGGCCGCATTGAGCGGCGATGAGGGCGCGAAAGCGGTGATTCAGGACCATCTTGAACACCTCCACCTCATTGACTGCGATGATCCGGGCGTGCTTCGGGACATCGACAGGCCTGAAGATTTGAACCCCCCTAAATAAAATTTGAAAACCATCATGATCCGGGACATTCTCGACCACCAGCTCGAACTGCGTAAAGCGCGCCATCCCTATGTTCTGGCTACGGTAGTAGAAATACTCGGTTCATCCTCGGCTAAACCAGCGGCTAAGGCGCTGATAGACCTGTCGGGTAAAGTCATTGCCGGCTGGGTCGGCGGTGGCTGCGCGCAGTCCATGGTGTCCGAGGCGGCACTAAAATGTCTTGAAACCGGAGAACCTTGCGTGATTGAAATAGACCTGAACGATGAAGTTTTCGGCGCGGGTATGCCGTGCGGCGGCAGCATGCGGGTGTCTATCGAACCGATTTTGCCAAATCCGGTGCTCTGGCTAATGGGTTTTGGGCGCATCGTGGAAAGTCTTTGTGAATTCGCCTTCCGCTTAGGATTCGACGTGATCGTCAATGACCCTCAGGCCAAAGTAGAACGCTTTCTCACAGCCCGCAGTGTCATCAACGACGATTGCCGTTATCAACAATTGCAGCCGCAGTCAGGCGATTTCGTGGTCATAGCCACTCATCATAAGGGAGACTATGACTCGCTGACGCGTGCCCTGCAATCCGAAGCCTTGTATATCGCGCTGGTCTCCAGCCGCACGCGGGCGAAACTGGTATTGAAGCGATTGGAACAGGAAGGTTTCCCCGAGTCCAGCCTCGCCAAAGTACGCGCTCCCGCCGGCCTGGACCTAGGAGCAAAGCTGCCGGAAGAGATAGCTCTGTCCATTGTCAGCGAAATGGTGCTGGTGAGGCGAGGCGGCTGCGGCGGTCCTTTAAGCAAAGGGCTGCCAGCAACCTAATAATGAAGTAGCCGATTAAAATCCTGTCGCGAACCTCTGCTCAGGCGTCTTTACTGCCTAATGGAACCAGAGTAAGATTTTGACCAAGACCACTGCACTAGGGCAGTCTTTTACTCCGGTTATTGGAGGGAGAAACATCAGATGACCATACTTACTATCAACGGCAAATCCCGTCAGATCGACTTACCTGCCGATACTCCCCTCCTTTGGGCCTTGCGCGACTATCTGGGGCTAACCGGAACCAAATTCGGCTGCGGTATGGCTTTGTGCGGCGCCTGCACGGTACACCTCGACGGCGCCCCCACCCGTTCCTGTGTGACGCCTGTCTCGGCCGCCGTCGGCAAGCAAATCGTTACTATCGAAGCCATCAACCAGGACGAAACAGGGAAGAAGGTCCAGGAAGCGTGGCTATCGCTGGGTGTACCGCAATGCGGCTATTGCCAGTCCGGTCAGGTAATGGCCGCCACGGCTTTACTCAAACACAACCCCAGGCCCACCGATGCCGATATCGACAAGGCCATGAGCGGTAACATCTGCCGGTGCGGTACTTATCCCCGCATACGCGCCGCCATCAAGCAGGCCGCCGGGTCAAAGGAAATCAAATCATGAAAAAGCTACCGGATCGCCCTGAATTGAGTGCTGATATGTGGAACGCAGACGACGACAGTCTTTGTATCGCCAACATTAGCCGGCGCGCTTTTCTCAAGGATCTGGCGCTGACCGGATTTGTACTGGCAGCCGGATTTCCTGCATTGATCAGGGCGGACGAAACCGCCGCGCCCGTGGGTAATAAGTATGGCGCCGATGCCATGCCGCACGGCTGGATAGATAACCCGCTGGTGTTCGTCGCGATAGCGGCCGACGGCACAGTAACTATCGTTTGCCACCGTTCGGAAATGGGCCAAGGCGTTCGCACCAGTCTGCCCATGGTGGTGGCCGACGAACTCGAAACCGACTGGCAGAAGGTACGTGTCGAGCAGGCGCCCGGCGACGAAGTACGTTACGGCAACCAGGATACTGATGGTTCCCGCAGTATGCGCCACTTCTTTTTGCCTATGCGCCGGGCCGGCGCGGCGGCCCGCACCATGCTGGAA
>JBAQEN010000188.1:0-3122 GCA_049286765.1 Methylococcaceae bacterium | reverse complement strand
TCCAGAATCTTTCCGACAATAATTTGCTCAACTCAATGATCGCATTGTTGTGTTTAAAAATTTGTTCTCTTGTATTCATAGTTTCACCGCCTTGGTCATTACCCGTTCGACTAACTCAGATTTATGTTCTGTGGAAATATGCGCGTAACGCTGCGTGGTTTGAATCGATTTGTGACCCAGCACTTGCCCTGTTTCGTACAAGGTCGCGCCGTTCATGACTAACAGACTGGCTGCCGTGTGGCGTAAATCATGCCAGCGGAAACTTTCGATATGGGCGTTCTTTAGCGCCTTGAACCAATGTTTTTTGAAATCAAAGGGGACTTCTGGCTTAATTTTGCTGGCAAATACCAAGCCGCCGCCTATTTGCCTGAATTGTCGCAATTCGTCCATCACAAAAGACGGGATCGGATTAAAGCGGCTCTCTCCGTTCTTGGTGTCTGCCAGGTAAGCCAGGTTTTTAGTAAAGTCGATATCCGACCAGCGCAGCCATAATAATTCGCCTTGTCTCATGCCGGTGGTCATCGCCATCGATACGGCCAGGTGCAGCATATCCCAGCCGGATTTTTTACATTCAGCCAGTAGCCTTATCCGCTCATTATCATCGAGCCAGCGGGTGCGCAGGTTTTTAACCTTACGAGGCGGCACCCTGAGAACGGGGTTTATGGTCGTGTAGCCTTCGCCTATCGCGTATTTGAATACGGCGGACAATACGGTCCGGTACAGATTGACCGTTTTTGGAGCCCGTGTTCGCATTATGGCCGCCGTTTTGCCTTTGCTGTCGCCACGGCCATTACCGCGCTTACAACGCCCGGCTTCGACGATTTTGAGCTGTTGCCGGATTCGATCGGTGGTAATGTCTGTCAGCTTGTCAGAGCCGAAGCATTCCACCCAATAACGCGCTATCGGTAGCTGTGTATCAGACTTGCCGCTCCATTACAGGATGTATTCGTCAACCAGTTCATCAAGCCGCATGGATGCCCCTCTAGTGCCTAAGGCTTCCATCATTTCATCATCGGCTTCGATGCGTTTTGCCCAGGCAACAGCATCACGCTTCAAGGTGAAGGTTTGAGATTTAAGGGCTTCGCCGCGCTTGGTGATGATCGCCTTGTAGACGGTGCCGGTTTTGCGTTGAATTCTTCGGATGGTGGCCATTATTCCACCCTCCCGGCTGTGTTTTGTTCCTTGGATAGTTCCAGCAGGGAATTAAAGATGCTTAAAGCCAGGCTTATGAAGCTGTCTGCATCCGGACATGAAGAACGCAATTCAAGCAAGAGTGTCAATAGCTGCCGGCCAAAGGCAATCCGCGCAAGATACTCACGCCGCGCCGATTCATCACGTCCGCCCTTAAAAAGATAAGTGGTTCCGCGATAGCCGTAATTGCCGTATGAAGTCATGCCGAAAATATCAGCAAACTGTTTAGCTTCGTCAAGCGTTGAAAATTCGGGTGAAAAACGGAGGTTTGTTTCTTTGTCTACGACATAAAAACTCAGTGAATCGGTGTTCCTGTTGCCACACGATTGACATAGCAATGAAGCGTTAGGAAAATCCGGTTTTTGATGGTTTTGGGGTGAATATCCAGCGGGATCCCCGCAATGCACGCAGGTCTGCCCCGGATCAATGACTTGAGAGTTGGATAAATCGCCGGATGGCGGAATGGATGATAAATTACTGGTTACGGATGAAGGGTTCATAATGCCTCCTATGACCTTCGGGCATTCATGATGCCCTCTGAAAAACCCCATAATGGGGTTTCCGGCAACCGCTTCATGCGGCGCTCTAACTCCTGCATCCATGCAGTCCTATGTGGTAGCGGGGGCAGGATTTGAACCTACGACCTTCGGGTTATGAGCCCGACGAGCTACCAAGCTGCTCCACCCCGCGATTGAGTAGGAGCATTATAAAGATTTTATGGGATTTAGCAATCTATATTTTATACCGTAATATTTTTTGAACCTGGTTAAAACAAAAAACGTAGCTTTTTAACAATCAGGTGGCAGGCAGGTTAGTCTTGTAGTACAGAAAAACGATAGCGCATTCAGCCATTCAACAACACGAAGCCTTAGTAAAATGCCGGATTATTACGCTTCGCTAATCCAGCCTACGCATATCCGACTTACGGATTGGGTTGAAACGATAGCGGAAACCCGGCAACTTTCCCGTACTGTAGAATCTCAGTCATGGCTGCTGATTTTGTCATCTACAGGACGCCCGCTAATAATTTTTCGTCCCGTGAACATTGCAGAAATGATACTGCCACCTTCCCTAACCTCGGTGATAATTACCGCTGCAACGTGTGTAACGACGACAACAATCAGCACATAAAAGTTGTACAGATGCACCAATGCAATGGGTTTGCGGAAAGCATGCATGCTTTCGTAGGCAGCAGTATCGTACATCTTGGGCGCATAGGGTACTAACGAATCCGGAGCAACATCAGGTGCCGCCACCCACTGCGCGATCCAATGCCCAATGGGTGGATAAAAGAGGTCAGTACCCGCCAGGATCAAGCCGGTGATGGCCTGGATAGTGAGAAGGAGAAACAGCACGGCTATACCGAGACGCCCCGCCGCGTTGTGTCCCAGATACGTCTCCGGGGAACCTGCGACGAAGGCGGCGACATAGCTGCGTAATGCTTGGAAATACCCTTTTCCTCCGGGAAGAAACGCCTGCCACCTGGCGTAGCGGTTACCAAGAAAAGCCCACGCGATGCGCCAGAGAAGGTTCAGTGCAAAAACATAACCGATCCAGGCGTGAATTGTTTTGAGGGTTACTTTGCCAGCATTGGAAACACCAAGATTACCCGCATTGAGAATCACGAAGCCCGCAACCGCGAGGGCGATTACGCAGAGCGCATTGATCCAGTGAAACCAGCGGGTGCCCGCATCCCATACAGCATAAGATTTCAGTTCAGACATAAAAGTTCTCCTTTTCAACCCCGGAAACTAAAGCAGCCGGACTGCAAAAATGCAACCATTTCTTATAATTAAAAGCTTTCCGTTTATCGCCGGGCTTGTCCAACAAACGGCCTAGCAAAGTGTACAAATAAATACAACACCAGCGCACCCGAATAAATTATTGGTTCAAGTCCTCGACAAGATTCGTTTCGTACACTTATATTGGTA
>JBAQEN010000187.1:0-3135 GCA_049286765.1 Methylococcaceae bacterium | reverse complement strand
GCTCTATAATTACCCTTCGCTGAATCCTGGTATTCCTGCCATTGGGAATTTGGAGTTTCTGTGCCGCACAGGTTTTTTCTGACACTGCTATGCCAGTCTTCAGGCAAGGTTTCGCCCGCCAGTTCATAACGATAAAATTGTTCGCCTTTGATTTTGACCCGATACTCAGACTCGGTAATGGTCAGTTCTCGACGCGACAAGATAAAGCCCTGCCAGATAGGCTGATAAGCTTTGATTCGAACGGGTGTGTGCTTGCTTTCCGGCTGCTTGGAGATTGGGTCAACAACAGGATTCACTAATGAACCCATACGCCCGCGGCTGGCATATTGTTCAGTCCAGTGCATCGGGACAAATAGATTGCCCTGTTGCTGGCTGCCGGTAATCTGTACCCGCGCTATCATTGAACCCCAACAACTTTCGATAACGGCCAGAGTATTGGGCAATAGTTCGTAGCACTGCGCATCAACAGGATGCACTTCGACAAAAGGTTCTGGTTTGTGTTGATTTAGCTTGGCGGCCATGGCGGTGCGGGTCATCGTATGCCATTGATCGCGCAGGCGGCCGGTATTTAATATCAGAGGGTAATTTTTATCCGGTAGATTAACGGGTGGCCTTGGCTCTATGGCAATAAACTGCGCTTTGCCCGATGCGGTAAAAAATTGTCCATCATCAAACAGCCGCGCTCTGCCCTTTGGATATGCTTGATTGACAGGCCATTGAACCGGTTGCAGATGGTCATAATCGTGCTGACTGATTTCGGCAAATGCCGATAGATCAAAATCGCGTAGTCCTTGTTCGGCGTTATTTTCAAAACCTGAAAGCGCAGCGTGTTCACGGAAAATCTCGACCGGGCTTTGATAATGAAAAGCCTGTTCAAAGCCCATGCGCCGAGCGACCTGAGTAATAATCCACCAATCCGGTTTGGCGCTGCCCGCTGGACTGAATAAAGCGCGTTGGCGGGAAATACACCGCTCGGAATTGGTCACGGTGCCGTCTTTTTCACTCCAGCCCTGCGCCGGTAAGTCTACGTGAGCCAGCGCCGTGGTATCGGTTTTGGCAATGCAATCGGAAACAACGACAAACTCACATTGCCGTAGGGCTTGCTTGACTTTGTCGGCATTCGGCAAGCTGACCACCGGATTGGTACAGATAATCCACACGGCTTTTACTTTGCCATCATAAATGGCATCGAACAGTTCAACAGCGGTAAGCCCCGGTTTCCTGGCAATAGTATTACTGCCCCAAAAACGCGCAACCCGCTCGATATCATCGGTGCTGGAAAAATCCATGTGCGCCGCCAGTTGATGTGATAGGCCGCCGACTTCACGTCCGCCCATTGCATTTGCTTGCCCGGTCAGCGAAAAAGGGCCCATACCGGGCTTGCCAATTCTTCCGGTAGCCAAATGGCAATTGATAATGGCATTGACCTTGTCTGTCCCGGATGAAGACTGGTTTACGCCCTGACTATACAGGCTCATGACTTTTTCGTAACCGGCGAACCATTGATAAAAGCATTTCAGATCTTCGGTATTTAACCGGCATTGCCCTGCCACCTGTTCGATAGTTGCACTGCTGGCAGTAGCGGCATTCAGGGCAGCCGTAAAACCTTCGGTATGCGCTGCAATATAATCCCGATTCAGTGCGTTTTGTTGATTCAGAAAATGCAGCAGACCATTAAACAGGATCGCATCACTGCCGATGGCCACGGGTAAATGCAGATCAGCAATATCGCAACTGGCGGTGCGGCGCGGATCGATAACGACGATTTTTAATGCCGGATTGGCTTCTTTTGCCGCCCGGATACGCTGAAAACTGACCGGATGACACCAGGCTGTATTGGAGCCGATTAACACAATCAGGTCAGCCCGTTCATAATCATCATAGCAGCCCGGAACGGTATCTGAACCGAAAGCGCGTTTATGGCCTGCAACCGAAGAGGACATACACAGGCGGCTATTAGTATCCATATTGCCGCTGCCAATAAAACCTTTCATCAGTTTATTGGCGACATAATAGTCTTCAGTCAACAATTGTCCGGAGCCATAAATAGCGACGGCATCAGGACCGTATTTTTCTATCGTGCTAATGAACGAGTCGGCAACCAGATCCAGCGCTTCCGCCCAACTGGCGTCCCGGCCATAAACTTTGGGTTGTAATAATCTCCCTTTGAGTTCAACCGTTTCGCCGAGCGTCGAGCCTTTCGAGCAAAGACGGCCAAAATTAGCGGGATGAGCTGTATCTCCATTGATGTTGACCTGGCGGTTTTGCTCATCGACCTGTGCGCTAATGCCGCAGCCTACGCCGCAGTAAGGGCAAGTGGTTTGTATGGTTTTATTGTTAGTCATTAAGGAATCTCTTGTAAGGCACAAGGAGAAAGGTGCAACGGGATTGTATTGTTGTGGTCTTGCGCCTTTGAGTTTGCACCTTAAACATAAGCTTTACCAAAAATCAGCGCATCTCTTATGCCGGAAACAGGTTCTTCTTTCTCCAGCAACTCCTGATACCAGTTGCCATCAACTGTATCACCATAAAGCACGGCGCCTATCAGTTTGTTATCCTTTATAATCAATTTTTTGTATATGCCTAAAGCGGGGTCGGTAAAATGAATGCTTTCACAGCTTTCATCACCGAGAAAATCGCCGACGGAAAACAAATTGATTCCCGTTATCTTAAGTTTGGTCGCGGTAGGTAAAGTGCTATATTCGGCTACGCCATGACCGCTCAAATGATTGGCGCATACTTTTGCCTGTTCAAACAGCGGGGCGACCAGACCAAAGGTATCGCCGCGATGCTGAATACATTCACCTACCGCGTAGATGCTCGGATCGTAGCTTTGCAGCGTATCATTAACGACGATACCTCTTTCACAATACAGTCCTGCCTCCCGAGCCAGCGCTATATTGGGCCGTACGCCTATCGCCATGATAAACAGATCACATTCCAGCTCGCTGCCGTCTTCAAAACGTACCGCTTTGATATGGTCGCTGCCATCACTTATCAGGCGCTGTGTTCTGGCGGCCATTTTAAACTTCAGACCCCGTTGTTCCAGCGCTGTCCGTAGCATTTCACCTGCTTGCCTGTCCATTTGCCGGTTAAGCAATACTTCATTATTATGGATAACGGTGACATCCATAC
>JBAQEN010000186.1:0-2352 GCA_049286765.1 Methylococcaceae bacterium | reverse complement strand
GGGATTAAGTGGCGATGATTTTATGTACATTGTTATTGCCTACTCAATTATTCAGGCCTTAGACGGCGTTGTGCTGGTGCCCGTGTTATTCTCTGAGGCAGTAAATTTACATGCTATCGCAATCATCGTCGCTATTTTATTTTTTGGCGGACTGTGGGGTTTCTGGGGCGTGTTTTTTGCTATTCCGTTAGCGACTGTTGTTAAAGCGGTGTTAACTGCCTGGCCAAGAATCGGAGATCAAAGTATAGATTTTTATTAGTTGAGGCAAGAATCCTACGGGTTCAAGGCTCAAAATCCAGGTTAGATTTTGCTTTCTATAACTGTTATGGTCACCGTAACCAGTTGCTAAACACCCAGCAGGGTTTTAACATGAACAGCGACACTGGCAGCCAGGGCTTTGAGATTATAACCGCCTTCTAATGCTGAAATAATTTTACCGCCGCAACAACAGTCAGCAATGTCCATCAATTCTTTAGTGACCCAACGAAAATCGTCTTCAACCAGCCTAATAGCCGCTAATGGATCATCCCGGTGAGCATCAAAACCCGCTGAAACAAGCAGTAATTCGGGTTTAAAGCTTTTAATCGCGGGTAAAATAATGGTGCTGTACTTTTGCCTGAATTCGACGCCTGAATCACCTGCTGCAAGCGGCACATTGATAATATTGCCCATACCGGTTTCTGTCGGATAGCCAGTGCCGGGATAATTCGGCATTTGATGGCTGGAGGTATAGAAAACATTGGGTTGATTATAAAACGCAGCCTGTGTGCCATTGCCATGATGGACATCGAAATCAACAATAGCGATGCGTTCCAGATGATAATGGCGGCGCGCATATTCAGTTGCAATCGCTACATTGTTAAAAAGGCAAAAGCCCATCGCCGAAGCCGGTTCGGCGTGATGTCCGGGCGGACGTATTGCGCAAAAGGCATTGTCAGCTTTACCGGTCAGAATCTGGTCAACTGCATCACAAACAGCGCCTACCGCCCGGAAAGCAGCTTGTTCAGATCCTGGCGACACGACTGTGTCAGAATCCAGCAGGTTTTTGCCTTGTTCCGGAATAGCTGCACGGATTTCATCAATATAGTGTTGTGAATGAATCAGCATGATTTGCTGCTCCGTACCGAGCGGCGGTGATACCCGGATTAAACTGGAGAACTCCGGCGCTTCAAGCGCTTTCTCTATGCTTCTGAGCCGGTCGGCGCATTCAGGATGGCCTGAACCGGTATCATGGAAAAGAAAATCCGGATGGCTATAATAAAGTGTCTCCACAAAGCCTCTCTTTAAATACTGCCTGAATCATATCCCTTTTACCCGTCATTTGGTTTCTTTACAAGATCTTAATTGATCGGAAAGATTCTTCAACCGATACAAAAAACGCCACTTCGACATGGCTTGCCGATATAACGGCTGCTTTCGTCTGGCTGAAGAGTCTTGTCAATCAGGAACCCTGGTTAACCGAGCAATTCCCATACCGGCTTAATGTTCTTGGGTAAAGACGCAAGCCTGCCCAGTTCTACCCATGGGTTGACCGGATTATGAAAATCAGAGCCCATGGAGCCAGCCAATTGAAAACGGGCGGCGTAATCCGCAGTCAGCTTTATCTCATCCGTGTTAATCCTGCCCGTTACGACTTCTATCCCCTGGCCGCCGGCATCTTTAAAAGCAGTGAGCAAGCGTTTCATCCAATTGGCTGTCAGTTTGTAGCGCAAAGGATGCGCCAATACAGCAACACCGCCAGATCCGGTAATCCAGTTTATCGCCAGCTCCAGTTCAGCCCAATCTGTAGAAACATAAGCGGGTTTGCCTTTTGCCAGATAGCGGTCGAAAGCCTCTTGCTGGGAAGATACATAATTTTGTGACAACAGAAAATCAGCAAAATGAGTGCGGGTAATCATGCCATCGCCTGCGGCTTTTTTGACCGTTTCCAGGGCGCCTGGGATGCGTTTTTTCTCCAGCTTTTCGGCAATTTTTTCAGCGCGTTCCAGGCGAATTTGTTGCAGATTATAAGTAGCTTGCGCCAGCGGCGTATAAGTTGGATCAATTCCCAGTCCCACTATGTGGAAACATTTATCTTGCCAGCTTGCGGAAAGTTCGATGCCGGCTATTAACTTGATGCCTGCCGCCATCGCACTGGATTGCGCTTCAGTAAGTCCGGCCACAGTATCGTGATCCGTTAATGCAAGTGAGGTAACACCATGTTGATGAGCACGGTGCACCAATTCTGTCGGTGATAATGCGCCATCAGAGGCGGTTGAGTGACAGTGCAGATCGTAAAGTTCGGTCATAAATTTTCAGGTTCAAGGTGAAAGGTTCAAGGGGATTTATTCTTAACCTTACACCTTATAAATG
>JBAQEN010000185.1:0-1501 GCA_049286765.1 Methylococcaceae bacterium | reverse complement strand
GGATTACGACGCGCCATAGTTCAATCAAGACGGAAAGACTCTCGGGTTGCGCGTCTAATCCGCCCTACGGTCCTAACCCATTACCCTGCTTAACCCTTACCCAGCCGCTTTTCAGTTTCCAGCACCTGTTGCGTGGTTTGCAGCACGGTATCGGGGTTCAGACTCATCGAGTCTATACCGATTTCTGTCAGAAAATCCGCCATTTCAGGATAATCAGACGGCGCCTGGCCGCACAGGCCGCAATGTTTGCCGTTGCGTTTTGAGCCTTTCACAGCCAGCCGGATCATTTCTTTAACGCCGGGATCGCGTTCGTCAAAATCCTCGGCGACAATCGCGGAATCACGGTCTACACCTAAAGTCAGCTGGGTAAGGTCATTGGAGCCGATGGAAAAACCATCAAAATGTTGGGAGAAGGCATCGATCAGGATAACGTTATTGGGAATCTCGCACATCACATAGATTTCCAGCCCGTTTTCGCCGCGCTTTAAACCCAGTTGCGCCATGTACTCAAGCACCCGTTTGGCTTCATCTACACGGCGGCAAAACGGAATCATCAGAATGACATTGGTCAGGCCCATGTCATCTCGCACCCGTTTCATGGCGGCGCATTCCAGGGCAAAGCCTTCCGCGTAGGCGGGATGAGTGTAACGTGAAGCGCCGCGGAAACCTATCATCGGGTTGGCTTCATCAAATTCGAACCAGCGGCCGCCCAGCAAGGTGGCGTATTCATTGGTTTTAAAATCGGACATCCGCACGACGACGGGTTTGGGATAAAAAGCCGCGGCAATGGTGCCCACGCCTTCGGACAGGCGCTGGATAAAGAAATCTTTGGGGGTTTCGTAGTTGCGTGTCAAGTCGCTGAGTTGTTCCAGTTCGCCGGCATCCTGCACGCGCTCGGGGTGGATCAACGCCATCGGATGCGCTTTGATGTATTCGGTAATGATAAATTCCATGCGCGCCAGACCCACGCCGTCATTAGGCAGAAAACTGGTCTTGAAAGCCAGTTCCGGATTGCCAATATTCAGCATGATTTTAGTCTTCGGACGTTTCAGGCCGGACAGGTCGGTGGTTTTGATTTCAAAATTCAAGATGCCTTCATAGACCTTGCCGTTATCGCCTTCAGCACAGGATACCGTCACCGGCGTATTGTTTTTAATCGTTGTCGTCGCGTTATCACAACCGATGACCGCAGGAACGCCCAATTCCCTGGAAACGATTGCCGCATGACAGGTGCGTCCGCCCCGGTTGGTGACTATCGCCGAAGCAATTTTCATCACCGGTTCCCAATCGGGCGTCGTAATATCTGAAACCAGCACATCGCCGGCTTTAAAATTGCCCAGTTGCCCCAGATTCTCAACAATTCGCGCATTACCGGCGGCAATTTTGCTGCCGACCGAATGCCCCGTGACAATCGGAGTTGCCTTGTCTTTAAGCACATATTGCTCTAAAACCATTCCGCTCAACTGGGATACAACTGTTTCCGGCCGCGCCTGTACTATAT
>JBAQEN010000184.1:0-8050 GCA_049286765.1 Methylococcaceae bacterium | reverse complement strand
TCCGCTTTCGCCTGTCTGGCGGCTTCCGCCTTGGCTTGCTTGGCTGCTTCGGTTTTCGCCTGTCTGGCGGCTTCTTCTTTGGCTTGTGTGGCGGCTTCGGCTTTCGCCTGTCTGGCGGCTTCCGCTTTAGCCTCCGCCTCCTTTTTCACTTTTTCGAGCTCAGCTTGCTTTGCTTCGATTTCAGCTCTTTCTTTGGCTTCTGCAGCCTCGGCCTGTACTTTCGCCGCCTGCTTCTTCGCTTCTTTTACTGCCTCTGCTTCTGCCTGCACGCTAGCCGTATCAACCATTGTCGCGTGGATAATTTCCGTGTCAAGTTTAGCCTCTATTTCGTTCGGTTTGTATAGAGCACTTAACACGAACAAGCCTAAAAGCGTAAAATGTAAAGCCAAGGCTAAAATAAGCGGCCATAAAAATCTCTTTTGACTATCCATCTAAATCTATTGTTGTTCGGGCTTGGTCATTAACCCCACAGTAGCTACACCGGCATTTTTCAGTTCGGCCATTACCGTAACCACAGTGCCATAATCCACACCTTTATCTGCACTAATCAGAACTTGTGTTCCCGGCTTATTGCGTAATACGACAACCACCCGGGCATTTATTTCTTCAGGCTGTATCCGTTCGTCATTCTGTCCATCCGAATTGATATAATATTCACCCTGCTCCTTGATTGAAACAACAATAGGCGGCTCACCTTCTTTCTGTTCCACCATCGCAGATTCAGCCTCTGGAAGATCAACTTCCACGCCGGTCTGCAACATCGGCGTGGTAATCATAAAAATGATGAGCAATACCAAAGTTACGTCAATGTAAGGAACCACATTGATTTCTCCCATAGGCTTTCTGCGTCCGTGTTTCCTTCTCATTTGCTGTGCGCCTGTCTTTGCAACAATACTACAAACTCTTCGACAAACAATTCGTATCGGCCTGTCAGTCTGTCCAATCGGGTAGAAAACCGGTTATAAGCGACTACAGCGGGAATCGCGGCAAACAAACCCATAGCCGTTGCAATCAATGCTTCGGCAATACCTGGAGCTACCTGGGCCAGTGTCGCCTGTTTAACATTTCCGAGTGACATAAAGGAATTCATAATTCCCCATACCGTGCCAAATAAACCTACATATGGGCTGGTGGAGCCGACGGTGGCAAGAAACGCTAAATGTTCGTCCAATCGTTCCAATTCACGTGACAATTCGATACGCATAACACGCTGAGCGCTTTCCACTTGCACACCGGGTTCAACATTTCCGGTTTGCCGCATTCTTGAAAATTCCTTATACCCGGCCAGGAATATTTTTTCTATACCTTCCGGCTCGAAATCCTTTGCAGCCAGCTTCCTATAAAGATCGGCTAAAGCGACACCTGACCAAAATTGCTCTTCAAACTCATCAGTAATTTCAATCGCACGGTTAAGTTCCTTTCGCTTGGAAAAGATGAACGTCCACGATGCCACTGATGCTATTAACAATAACAACATTACAAATTGAACAACAAAACTGGCTTCTTTGATTAAATGGAAAATGGATAAATCAGTGTTCATTCTTTAACAGCTCTAGTAAGTTTTCAGGAATCGCTTTGGGACGCATGGTAAGAGCATCCAGACAGGCAATTCGAATTACGCCTTTGCATAAAACATCATCACCTCGTGTAATCAATTGTTCAAAAATAAGACTGGCTTTTTTAGCCAGAGTCACCTCGGCGCTGACCTCCAGTAGTTCATTAAACCGGGCCGGACTCAAATAATCGACTTGCACAGAACGCACGACAAAGATGATGCCTTCATTGACAATGAGTTCATCCTGTTCATAACCCATCGCCCTGAGCATTTCTGTTCTTGCCCGCTCAAAAAACGTGAGATAATTGGCGTAAAACACCACGCCGCCTGCATCCGTGTCTTCATAATAAACGCGGATTGGCCAGATAAATTTTTCCATTTTTATTTTGTTGATGGTTAAAACGCGAAGAGGGGGTTAGCGGTGCGCTATACGCACTTACCACCCAGGGTGCGCACAACACACCCTACATTAATCAAACAAATCCTCGGATAGCCCTATTTGTTTCGGTGGCGGCAAACCAAAATGCAGGTACGCATTCCGGGTAACAACACGTCCACGCGGTGTGCGCATAATAAAACCTTGCTGCAGCAAATACGGTTCCAGCACATCTTCAATCGTACCGCGCTCTTCACTGATGGCAGCGGCCAATGTATCCAACCCTACCGGGCCACCGGCAAAATTTTCAATCATCGTCATCAGCAACTTGCGATCCAGTGCATCAAAACCGTTATTATCCACTTTCAACATGTCCAGAGCCTGAACGGATAGTTCCTCTGTAATGGTGCCATTGCCTTTTACTTCAGCATAGTCGCGCACACGCCGAAGTAATCTGTTGGCAATTCTGGGCGTGCCCCGGGAACGGTGGGCAATCTCATACGCCCCCTTCTGCTCCAGCGTAATACTCAGGACTTTAGCCGAACGTATGACAATACTGGCCAGTTCATCAACCGTATAAAATTCCAGTCGCTGCACGATGCCAAAGCGATCACGCAAAGGGGATGTCAGCAAACCGGCGCGGGTAGTTGCGCCGACCAGCGTAAAGGGCGGCAAGTCCAGTTTGATTGATCGGGCGGCAGGCCCTTCACCAATCATAAGATCCAGCTGATAATCTTCCATGGCCGGATACAGGATTTCTTCAACCGCAGGACTCAGACGATGTATTTCATCAATAAACAACACGTCATGGGCTTCAAGATTAGTCAGCAATGCGGCAAGATCACCCGCCTTATCCAGTACAGGCCCTGAAGTCTGGCGAATCTTAACACACATTTCTGCTGCGATGATATTGGCAAGTGTTGTTTTACCCAAGCCCGGCGGGCCAAAAATCAACACATGATCCAAAGCCTCCCGGCGCGCTGTTGCCGCCTGGATAAAAATCTCCATTTGCGCACGCAACTCTTTCTGTCCGACATATTCGGCCAACCTTTTTGGGCGAATGGCGCGGTCTTGGCGTTCTTCATCAGTATGGCTGCGAGCCGTTATCAGCCGATCACTTTCAATCATCTCACTGCGCCTTGTAATGCCAATCTAATAAAATCTTCACAACTTTTGCCTTCAGTATTGATGTTTTGCACCATTCTACTGGCATCCAGGGGCTTGTAGCCCAATGAACATAAGGCACTAATGGCTTCCTGTTTGGGACTGCCTGCTACTGTTATGGTTGCACCTGTATTGTCGGCATTTATCATGACTGAATCGCTTAAACCTGGCAATCTATCGCGCATTTCAATGATCAGACGTTCGGCGGTTTTCTTGCCGACACCGGGCAAACGCACTAATGCCTGTGTATCATTGTTATGAATACAGCGGTGAAACTCTTCCGCACTCTGTCCGGATAAAATAGTCAAGGCCAGCTTGGGACCGACACCATTCACCTTAATCAGCGTTCTGAAGAGGGTGCGGTCAGCTTCGGTAGAAAAGCCAAATAAAATATGGGCATCTTCCCGCACCACCAGATGGGTATGCAATGTAATTTCTTCGTTAAGTGCGGGCAGATCATAAAAAGTCGTCATCGGCGCTTCAACTTCATAACCGACACCCTGAACGTCCAGCACTAAAAAGGGTGGCGCTTTATACACCAGTTTACCGCGTAAAAAACCGATCATCTCAATATCCCTTGCTTGCCAAGCATGGTAGCAGTTTGCTGGTAATGCGCATGACAAATACCGATACCTAACGCATCACTGGCATCCAAAGACAACTCACCTTGCACATTTAACAGCAATTTAACCATATGCTGAACCTGAACTTTATCGGCAGCACCTTTTCCCACTACCGCTTGCTTGACTTGCCGAGCCGCATATTCAAACACCGGCATCCCCCTGGTTTGTACAGCGCAAATTGCAGCGCCGCGGGCTTGGCCCAGTTTAAGTGCAGAATCCGCATTTTTATGCATAAAGACCTGTTCTATGGCCATTTGATCAGGTTGATAGTTATCGACAATTTCTAAAATCCCGTCAAATATTTGTTTGAGCCGATCAGGAAAATAATCAGCCTTAATCCGGATACTGCCGCTGGCTATGTATTTATAGCCTTGTGGCGAGTCTTCTATAATTCCGTATCCGGTCAGTCTTGAACCGGGGTCTATCCCTAAAATTCTCATCAGTTATTATTCAATGGTAGGGTGCGCTGTGCGCACCATTTATCAGTCATTACAATGAGTGCATAAAGTGCATTAAGCACTTTTTTCCCGCAAAAAATCCAGCACATCGTCATTGTTGACTTGATAGTAAATATCTTCAACCAGCACCGTGATACCTAATGAAGAAAAAGTAATTTCGTCACCTAAATAATAATAAAAGGATTGCCACTGGTCTTTTTTACTAAAAACCTGGATTTCGCCCTTATCCTGTTCGATTAAAACATATTCTTCCAGCGTAGGGATTCGCTGACAACGCAAACGTTTGTCAGTCTGATCAAAGCGCCGGGTCGATTTAGATAAAACATCAACAATGATAACAGGCGCTGTTTTGTAATATTCGTTGTCATTATCTTCCTGGCAAACCACCATCACGTCTGGATAAAAAAAGCTGGATCCAACTTTAACTTTCATATCCGCCATAAAAGTTCTGCATGACGTGCCTTTCAATCGATTCTTTAATTCAGTCAATATATTAACTGACAGCAAATTATGATTTTCACTGACTCCGGCCATAGCATGGACTTGACCATCAATATATTCATGCTTGGTTTCTGCAAGCAGTTCGCCTTGTAAATACTCTGCTTCGCTGATTTGCTTATGTGCGGGGTTTAAGTTCATGGCCGTACCCATTTTTTAACGACGGTTGTGTTGTTTAATTGTCCGGAAAAGTTTTTTCTCTCGCTGCTTTCCCTAAGGACATTCGCTCTTAAATGAGGTCACAAGCCTGTTTAATCTCTGTCAAAGTGAATCGTTTAGAGGATGCCTGTTTAACCGTTTGCATATGTAAATAATCCAAATAATCTGCTAATTTTTCGGGCTCTGATAACAGTGCTTTAATGGACAGATATTCTTCAAAATCAATGACTGCAAATTTAGCTTGCCCATGTTCTTCAATAATTTGTACATGCTCTAACATAGCTACCTCTTTTGATACGCCTGTTTACGTTGCAGGACGTCTATAATATCAATAACTTTCAAGTCATCCTCTCGATCAAATAAAATTCGATAATTCCCTACCCGCATCCTAAAAGCTGCCGCATCAAAATCAACCAGTTTTTTCACATTACTTTTATGAAAAGGGTCTGCGGCAAGCTGTTCAATATTTCGGATAATCAAGTTTTTATCTTTGTGCGAACAACGTTGCAAGCTTTTCAAAGCTACTTCGGTAAAACTAACTTCATAAGCCAAAATAAGTCCTTAACTAAAAATTAGAATTCGCGAAAAATACGGCAGCTTGAATTAGCGATCAATGTTGCAAATCGGTATTACCAACAATACGCCATAGCGCCTCAATGGTGTCTGCGGACAAATCCGCCCCACATTCCCATTCAATAAAGTAACCGCCATTGATGACTTTTGCGAATTCACTTTGGTTTTGAAGCGCTTCAAACGCTTCGTTTTGAAGGTAGGGGCCAACATCAAAATGTCCGACGCGACCATCCTCAGCAACAACAGTCAATATCCAGTTTGGTTGTATCTTAAGTTCAGCGATTCTCATTGATCAAGCCCCTTAATTGGAAATGGTTTTTTGCCATGCACAGCCAAATCCCAGTCAGCAAGCAAATCTTCTTGATGTATTTCGATCCACGCGACAACCAGTTTATGTTTGTTCGGTGGCAGATTTCCGGCTAGAACTGTTCCGTCAAGAATTGAATAAACGGATACTTTCCCCTGATAATCAGCATGAATATGCGGTATATGGTGTTTTTCAGTATCTCGGAAAAACATTCGGATTAGAATTCCATAAAACATCGAAATTGTAGGCATTTGTTTTTACTCTCTAAATAGGTTGGCTTAGCGATAGCGTAACTCGACATTTATAGCTTCGATGTGTTGGGTTACGGCTATCGCCTAACCCGACTTACAAACTAGTTAGGCGACACTTACATTCCATAATATTTGCTACTAAAACCTACTGATAGTGGTGCTCCATCATATTGGCATGAAACAATGACTTGCAATTTACGTTTATGATCGTAGTAAACATGCGAGTGGGTTTTCTTGCGAACAAATTCTAACTCTGATGGATTAATGCTTAATGCACCTAAAATTGGCTCTGGGTCAAACGAAACAGATTGGCTACAAGGTGAAGTCTTTTTTAGCTCCACCTCCACAAAGCTAATGAAGTTTCCTTCTGCTTCCAAAAGCATATGAGATTGCTCGGAGTCTATGATGATATTGTGTACTTTATTTGGGGTACTGCCAGTTGATTTTGCAGCATCTGCGACGGACATGCCGATGTATTGAAAAGGGCGGTGAAAAGGCGCAATTAGTAGAGGTAATCCAGTATTCAGTGCTTTGTCGGTTGCTGTTGCCAGTGTTTTTTCAACAACACTAGCGTTGTTGAATTGGTCAGAACTAAAGCTTGTCACAGGAGTGGAAGTGGTTGTAGTGCTGTTAGGAGAAAACATAAAAACAAATATAACGGCTAGAAATAAAAGCGCGAATATACCTCCACATCCCATTGGTTTTGATGCTATCCGAACGCCACACTTTGGACAAGTAACTGCTTTGGAACTAACTTCAGTTTTGCATTCTTTGCATTTGATTAATGCCATATATTCCACTTATCAATATTTATTTAATATTAATTAGACATTCTATAAGCCGTAGGGTTACGGCTATCGCCTAACCCACCCTATGGGCTTCTTGCGTGCCTAACGCCGTATTCGCCTGCGAGAGTAACGAGTCCATGTACAACACTTTGTTAAATGCGGAAATCGTAGGTTCTTGGTTTTTCAATGTATGCAAAATCAAGAAATGATTCAATTTCAAAGTGTGCTACACCATCCATATTTAGTGCCTCATCAAGCGTAAACGCAAATAGTTCTTTGCCTTCCTTGGCAAGAGAGAATCTTTGTATATCTTGTGTACTGTTTTTTTCAACAGCAATGCTTGCATTAAATAAATGCTCTACGTGGTTGTCAATTATTTTTGCTATATGATTAACGTTGCTGGAAGATAATATTCTGTTTAGTCCTTGAAATTGTTCTTCTGTCAAAATTTTTTCATCCGCACAATCGCTTACGAAAAGACTCATTCCGTCAAACATATCTTTGTATCCAGCGATATATATTTCTGGGTTCATCCAGCTGGATTTTGACCGAATACAATAGTGTTGCTGGAGAATTGCCGATACTATAATGGTTAAATCCGTTAAAGACACCTTAACGGATTCATACTGCTCTATTTCGTGTGGGATAAGTGTTTTTTCGCCGTGTTTAGAGTGAAATAAAGAACACCTGATATCCTTATATAGCCCATTCATCAAATTTTTGACAGGCTTATTCTTTAGTAACTCATTTAACTCCTTATTCTGGCATGTTTGCGCTAGCTCAGTCACAGCTCTACTGTACCGCGCCTCTTCGCTCTCGGGCTTCCCGTTGTTATTGGACTTTCGTGATGTATGAGTAGTGACTAATGCTTCAAATGTAAGCCATAAGTTTCTGTATGCATCGAAAAGATCATGTGCTATCTGTGCGAATCTGAAGAACCTAAATCCTTTGTGATACTTATCAACTTCCAATTTCGAGATGTCTCCTGAAGTTGTGCTGAATCTGGAAATAGCCCTCTCATTCAATTTTATAGAGTATTCGTCGTTTGTTAATTGCCAATACAGATAATGCCCAAGCGGTACTTTGACAGATGAATTTTGAATACCCCTTAGCGATAGGTAATCCAAGGCTTTCTGTATTTTTTCAAACTGTTCCTTCAACTGATTGGAGGCAGGTGCTAATGAACTCGAATTCAGATATATGTAGTAGCTTTTAGAAACGAAAACAGCTATAGTCGTGTCGTCCAAGGTTACAGTTCCATCATAGCTCGACTTATCTTCTAGCTTAAAAATGTGACC
>JBAQEN010000183.1:0-7626 GCA_049286765.1 Methylococcaceae bacterium | reverse complement strand
CTTTTTACCGGTTGTTTGGCAACATACTGATAGAGATTTGCACGCTTTCGTCGGCCGACCATAGAGGCGATTGCTCCGAATATAAATGCGAGCGGTACGATGTATTGACCGAAGAGCGCAAGCGTTTTCGTCATCTGGCCAACCAACATCTCGCCCATTTGCTTCGGGTCTGTTTGGATAGGCACACTCACAATGGCGAAGTGGTGAATGACCACATACAAAACCGCCGCGAGTATCAACGACAACCACCATGGCAATAGTGCTGCAATTTCTACTAAATCATCAAATACGCCTCTTCTTTTTCTGGCCATAGTTATCGGTTGCTCAGGTTAATTTGAATTGGATCATCGCTCATATACCCATAGTTGTAACCGGATATTGCGACTTCAGTTCCTTGATTTAGTTTCTATCTGCAACGCTTGAATAATCACTCCAGAAGCATCTCATGGTTTTTGGATCATACACTTATTCGAATTGCCGTTCGCATGGAATGCCATCACCATCTCCATCCATTTTAGTGCCGGGGCAATTACGCAGGTAAAATATTGCCTCTTCATAAGAGGACATTTGAGAACACCATACTTTACCTTGGCATTGAAACTGTTCTGTTTGTTCTACCGGTTGTGTTTCAGCTGTAGGTGTTTTAACTTGATAAATGAAGGATTTTTCTTTTGAAACCTTGTTATAAACAAAAATCGCCACACCAATAGCAATAAGAACAGGGACCATGCTAAAGCTCTTCTTAGGCTTATTGCTTCTTGTCGCTAAGTTTCTATAAGGTCTTTCATTTGCGGGTGAGGAACGGGTTGTTTTTCGTACCTTTTCTAAAGGGGCCAAAGTCAAAGCCTGGCTCACTCCTTCAATTTTGGCATTAACAGCACGGGTTTTACCGTTAGCGTCAAAACTAATTTGATAGTAGATAACATCACCAATAATAGGCTTACGACTCATGCTCTTTAATGCTGAAATATGGATAAAAATATCATCTTTCCCATTTTCTGGCTTTATGAAGCCAAAACCTTTATCGTCAAACCAGCGTACCAATTTCCCTTTCTCAATAACCATACTTTAATCGTATCCACAATTTATTGATTATTACCCCAGACGCATCATCTGGATGTACAACACCACACGATGCCAACAAGTTACTCCACGGTACATGCAAACCAAAAGCATTACGAATTACCATGCCAAGGCTAAAGTGTAAATCAATTAAATCTTCTTCTTGCATAATTGCAAGGGCGGCTTTGTGTTCATCTTCAAGTATAAACATTAGCCGCTCGACCGCTTCATCAACGGTTTCTGGCAACCTGAGATTGTCCTGCCAAAAGGTTGACCAATTTTTAGTCAATTTAACTAAACTCCATAACTTACCAATGGTTAGGTTGCAATATGACTACTTAATGACACAGTTATCCACAGCTTTTGTGTATAACCCGCAGCAGTCGCCGCCTTGATAAGGCTTAGTCGCTATTCTGGTTTCTGCTTTTGTCTATACTCTCTACTAAATCCAACGCTTTAGTAACTTTATTATTATTTTAGAGCCTGCCCTCGTGTTTTTATGGTACTTAACAAGCGATTTTTTTGTGTCATTCCTGATAAGTTACGTTTTAACGCTTAAGCTTAAATATGCTTAAATAATTATTCTAGTCATTCAGTAACCAGCCAAAAAACTCAGAAAGCGCTGAAAAAAACAAGTCACCCATATTCAACTGCGAATCTATGTAACATATACTTTTTTTAACTTGGGACAAATAAAATTTTAGGTTCGAGTTAATGCCATCCTAAGTAACACAATCCACTTGTGTTACTTAGGAACTATCTGATTCTGTTTATTTTGTTAGGCCGCACTGTTACTCTATGTAACATATCATTAGTTTAAACAAAAAAGAGTACATAGGCATGAACGTCGTTAACGCCGTCAACAAAGCTGAAATTGCTATGATGCACGCCGTCCTAAACAACAAGTTTGGACCGCTCTATGCCGATATTTGGAAAGTGGGCGTCAATTTGTCGCTGCGCATCAGTGACCTGCTCACTCTCAAGTACGCTGACTTGAATCTGGAGGAACGTTCGTTAAAGCTAACGGAAGCCAAAACCGGAAAACTGAAGACGATTCGATTGAACGCCGCAGCTATCCAGGTTATTGTCTGTCAGACGACAACAGGATAATCCTGCTGATACCTGGTTGTTTCAAGTCCATAGCAACCGAGCCAAAGACAAACCCGTGAGCCGGGTTTCAGTCAGTCGCGTCTTTAAAGACGCCGGTGAACTGTTAGGGCAAACCAACAACACCCACAGTATGCGCAAGTCACGGGGCATAGCCATGTACAAGGATGGCGTACCGGTTGAAAAAATTGCCAAGGTGCTGAATCACTCAAACACTACTTCAACCCTTCGCTATTTGGGGATTACCCAAGAGGAAGTGTTAAAAACCTATGATGACTATGAGCTTTAATGATGCGAACAATTCAACAACTAATTATGAATTCGCTATCCTGATTCTATCTTTGGTAGGTGTAAAGATTCCGAAAATGGGTACCCATCCAATAGTCTCATGCCTGAACCCACAAAAATTAGTCTGTTTTTGACCTAGAAAACCATTACTTAACAGCTGGACAGAATTTTCGGCGATTTTGGCGTATGTTCCCACATTATAAAAAATATTCAGTCAATTCTTGACATAATAAGCAGATAACGCAACTTTTAACAAAGTTAATGATTTTTCGTGTTCAACAATAGAGAGATTACTAAAATGGCAAAAAGACAAACGTTCTACAGTTTCCATTATGATAATGATGTTTTTCGTGTTCACCAGATTAGAAACATTGGTGCATTGGAAGACAATAAACCGGTATCGCCTAATGATTGGGAAACGGTTAAAAAAGGCGGAAATAAAGCAATTGAGAAATGGATAGACGATAATATGAAATATCGCTCTTGTGTTGTTGTTTTAATTGGCGAGGAAACGGCAAAAAGACCTTGGGTAAAATATGAAATTAAAAAAGCATGGACTGATGGGAAAGGATTATTGGGTATTTATATTCATAATCTAAAAGACCCGAAAACTGGAAAATGCAATAAGGGAGAAAATCCTTTTAGCCAATTCTCATTCAAAGACAGAAATGGGAATGTAAAAACAATTCCCTGCAAAGACCCATCATCGGCTGATGCCTACAATGACATTAAGAATAATTTAGAAAATTGGGTTGAAGAAGCAATTAAAAATAGAAGCTACCTGTGACGGACTGAAAACATCCGCTTTATCGGCCCGAATTATTTGCAAATATCCGATACCTTCGACCTGAATTAATTGCAAATAAGAAAATACAGACTATTCCAAAGAAAGTAGCCATTGGAAATTAATAAATTTACGGTTAGCTGACCAGCCATAGTCGGCCAGGAGCGGATGAACAGTTTGCATCTGCCTCACTATATTTGATATTCTGAGTCGATGGGCGGTTTCGCAATATAGGAACTAAGGAAACGTATGGCAATCAGAATTGACACATTGCGCTCGGCAGCAACCCGGCCAATAACCGTAGTTGCTCGTACATTGAATGAAGCGCTAGCCTTGGGGGTCAAGACAGCATTCTTGTGCCATAGCCACCATGACGCTGATTTGGCGAAAGGCATGGTCCAGTTATTAACCGAAGCAGGTTGGCGTATCTACATCGATTGGCAGGATGCTAAGATGCCAGAGACACCTAATCGGGAAACAGCGCAGCGCATCCAGCAAAAGATCGTCAATCTGGAATATTTCCTGTTCCTCGCGACATCTAATTCGATGTCATCGCGCTGGTGCCCTTGGGAAATTGGTTATGCAGATGGAAAAAAGCACATCGACAGTATCTTGGTAATTCCCACGACTGATGGTGCAAGAACCCATGGCAACGAATACCTACAGCTATATCGCCACGTCGATTTATCTGACAAAGATGAACTTGCCGTGTGGCAGCCTGGCCAGCACACCAATGGTGTGCTGATCAAGAATCTTTAGGTTAGAGGGGAGGATTCTTGACTGTTCTCTACGAATTGGCCGTCCTTGGTTCTCCCTCGAATGAGGTAGTCGACGAACTGGAGCGCTGCATTGCAGATGCAGTAGCACCATTCGGCTTGAGCCTTGGCGATGAGATCGCCTGGAGTGTACGCCCAAAAACGTTCAACCCGGCACAAACAAAGTCTGCTGCCGCTATCTTCTTCGGCGCGGTAGGCGCACCGCTTGCCAATGTGGAAAGCCTGTTGCGTAGAGGTGTCCCGATTCTTCCAGTGGTCTCTAATACCACCAAAGTACATGAAGAGATCCCCACAGAATTGCGTGCGCTGAACTGCCTTGCCTATAACACGGTCGGTGCGCAACGGACCGTTACTGCGCTGCTGGAGTGCGTCGGATTGCTACCACGGCAACGCCGCGTTTTTGTGAGCTACCGTCGGGGTGAGGCTCGGCAAGCCGCACTTCAGCTATTCGATGCTTTTTCGGCCCGCCTCTTCGATGTCTTCCTGGACACTCATGGCATCGCACCGGGAGAGGATTTTCAGGCGATGCTTTGGCACCGGCTATGCGACTCTGATGTGCTGGTAATGCTTGACACGCCAAATTATTTCGAAAGCCGTTGGAGCAGTGCTGAATTCGGTCGTGCGCTGGCAAAGGGTATCTCAGTACTGCGCATCGGGTGGCCGGATTCAACCCCCTCTGTACGTACAGGCACAGCGAGCCGGGTCGAACTTGTTCCCGATGAGATTGACCCGGCGACGGGACGGTTGGCGGATGAAGCTGTCGCACGAATCTGTACGCAGCTTGAGGCTGTGCGTAGCCAGAGTCATGCTGTCCGAAATCTCAACCTAGTGAGCAATATACGGAATGCCATAGAACAGGTTGGTGGACGGGTCGAGGGTGTCGGTCTGAACAAAGCTGTCTATGTTTGCTTGGCTGATGGCCGGAATTTGGTAGTGTATCCTACCGTGGGTGTCCCTACGTCTACGACCCTACATGATGCAACGATCAATGCGCCTGATCGCTTGGTCGCTGTCGTGTATGATCCAGTGGGGCTGCATCCCAAATGGCTCGGCCACCTAGATTGGCTTGGAAGCCAGATACATAGTGCACGCTGGGTCAAAGCCAGCGAAGCAGCATGGCAGTTTGCAGACTGGGAGGCATAGGCAATGAGCGCAATCTTTTTGTCGGCCAGCGTACCTCTAATTGGGCGAGGTAACTATTATGAGACAGCCGACCCCTTTCTTATCCAGTGTGCCGTCCGTGAGCTGGTGATGGCTGTAATCAGAACTCAGCAGATCGTTTGGGGCGGGCATCCAGCTATCACCCCGATGATCTGGTCCATTTGCGAAGACCTTGGTATCGACTATTCGAGGTCTGTGGTGCTGTACCAAAGTAAATTCTTTGAAGACCGTTATCCAGATGAGAACAAGCGTTTCAGTAATGTTGTGTTTGTCGATGCGGTGGAGAACGACCGCGAAGCTAGTCTCTTGCGCATGCGGGAGGTCATGTTGTCCCGAGCTGAACTGACAGCAGCTGTATTTATTGGCGGAATGGAAGGCGTGGAAAGGGAGTACGAGCTGTTCCGTAGCTTTCATCCTACCGCAAAGGTATTGCCGATAGCAGCGCCAGGCGGTGCGGCACGTCAACTCGCCGAGCGGATCGGAGCACTTGATCAGTCCGCTCTCTTCAGCGTGGATTTTGCCCGCTTGTTCTATTCAGAGCTGGTCTCCTCGCCGAGTAAATCCCAACTACTAACATAACAGCCTTTTATCTTGCCTTAAAAATCAGCGTAGGGAAATGACCTTTCCCCCACCGCAGCCACGACGAAAGATCGCTTGATGAAGTGAAGAAGATCGGGATTTAAGGTCTCAAGGGGCCCACGAATTATTTCTCTCTATTCATTTTTTGTTTTCTTTCTAAAGCTACAACTACAGGAGCGTTTTTTACATCTTCTGGAATTATTGGCTTATCATCTGGTTGCAATGCGACAAAATCTTCGTCATTGTCGCTAATCTGCCAAGCAGGTTTTATAATCACCTTTTTTTTGAAGAGTAACATGTCCCATATAATTTTTGGCTCAGACTGACCTTCTTGAAAAATGCCAGGTAGCAAATAATAAACACCATATCGCTTGTATGCTTCAAGAAACATACTCAAATTTCTGTCGCTATCCGGTGTCATGGTATTTATCCGAGATACCGTTACGATCTGTCCCCCCTCTCCAATTCGTTCATAAGAGTTTACATTTGTGCCAACATGAATGCGGTAACGTGCGGGGTTATTTTGATCAATGCCTGTAACAACGCAAATCCTAAGCGATTCATTCTCATCTCTTTTGCCAAGTCGATCGAACCATCCAGTAAAGATTTTTCTTGCGTTTTCCTCATTTCTAAACATCAACCCAATGCATGGAGGAGATTGTCCGTCAGGGAAGACCATAAAAAATGCGCCGCACCACTGCGCCTTATCCCAGACAGGTATGTCAACCAGAGATAAAACTCTTCTTTCGCTATGTTTTAGGTTCTCTGCATTTGCAATGTGTTCTGGTGCCTCACCGTCCCCTCTTATCAGAGGCTCTTTTGATTTTTTCTTTTTTCCTTTAGGCTTCCATTGGCTTTTTCGCTTCAGTTCGTACGGTTCCTTCTCAATTGACTCAGATACTTTGCAAAGGTTAGTCCACTCTAAATCGCCAAAGATGTTTTGACTTAAAGTCATCACATCAGAAAATATCAATGACCTACTAAAAACATTCTCTTCTTCGGCAAGCCTTGTAAAATGATTGTACTTATCATCGTAAATAGCAATCTTTGGAAGAAGATGAGTAATAAAATCTGTGATCTGATCTCTAAATTTCTTGATCGCATCAGAGGAATTAAGTACAAAGTCTTCTTTATGAACGACCTCTAGCTCAAAATTCTCGCTATTAGTAATAAGTTTTATTCCAAACTCGTCTTTTAAGTCCTTATCTATTTTAATGGCCACTTTTGCAACCTGCTTATAAGGCATGATGCCGCCAGTTAAGCTTGTCGCTAGAAATGCCTCTAAAGCACCCAAAAGAGATTCTGCAATCAATATAGATATTGGGTTTGCGTCCACATGAGCAATTAGGTTTATCCCCAAAACATCACTCTTTAGTTCTATAGTTTCCCCAGAACATAGCTCTGGCGAGTAAGGTAAATCCTCATTCGCAGGCTGAGCACAGACAAGTTCATAGAATTCTTCAATTTTTTCGATGCTCTCGCCTTTGTCGAACCAGACATCTTCTTTCAGTTTATCTATGTGCCCCAGTGCAAATAGGAGCGCCCCTTCGGAACAGACCAGACTTAACTGGTCTAGCAGGTGTGGTATTTTTTTAATCTCTTCAAGCTGTTCAAGATTTGAGCGCAAAAGCAGCATTGAAAATATAGCGTCAATGTTCTGAATGAAGTCCCAATACCTTCCTTGATCCTCTTCATCAAGCTGTAGATGATTAGCAATAAAACTTGTGAGTCTTAAGCTAAAAAGTATATGAGGAACGCGCCCTAAGGTAATCTCTATCCAGGTGAGCTCCTTGGCGGCAAGGAGTGCCAATGGTTGTAAAAAGCCAGAACTATCAAGCTTAGTAATACAAATCGACAACGCTGCAAGTA
>JBAQEN010000182.1:0-1681 GCA_049286765.1 Methylococcaceae bacterium | reverse complement strand
TGAGCGTTTAACGGGCAACGGCAAAAGCAAAATGTCTGCCTTGGGTGCTGCAATGCGAAAGTTGGTACAGATTTGTTTTGGTGTTTTAAAACATCAAAAAACCTATCAACCACAAATGGGATGATTTCCCGCTTGTGATTGATTTGGAGAGATGGTATCTACTTGCTGATGGCTAACCTAACGGGAAATGAGCACTTCATTGAATTGAATGATGGGCTCGATGTCGGTGTAGTTCGGCATATCGTCTTGAAGCACAGGCGCATTAGGCATGAAGGCGGCCAAGAAGTCTTCAACAGAGCTGAAGAGGAAATGGCACATTGCGATGTAGGTTGGTTCTGACCCCGGAACCACGCCTCCAAGCCCATGCTCAACGGATACTCCTTTAAAGCCTGGATGACCGCTCAGAAGTTTGATGGACATAGGCATGTGAGTTTCGACGTAGTAGGAGACGTCGAACCAAGAGCCTTTGTTATTCGGGTATAGGATGCTGATTCTTATCATTGAAATCTCGGTAGTGCTGATGAAAGGGCTGTGGTCTGTCTGAACTCGCTTTGGTGCTAAACCGTCATCTTATGGATTGTATTAGGCTACTTGCGTTGCGCGGCTTACCAACCATTTCTTGAAGGATGATTGGCTTTCGCCCGAAGGTTTACCCGCCAACAGCCCCTCTATGCTAATGTCTTCATCAAGGTCTTCCCAATGTATCCCATACCCTTTTCCAATCAAGCGCCAATTATTTTGCTCCGATTGGGATGCGTATGTTAATCGTGGATACCACGCCAGCGGGACAGAGATTGTTCGTCCATCGCTTAAATCAACACTTAAAGTGTCCTCTGTTACTGTGAGGTTTTCTGCAGCCGGAACCTCAATTTCAATCGTGGAAGTACGCATTCCAAGCCTCTCTTAACTGTGTTTGATATTCGTCGACAACTTTCTGAATACGGATAATTTCATTTCGTGAAAAGCCGCCACTACTTTGCAAACGCACCGGATCAAGCCAAAATTTGGCAACCTTGTCTTCTCGTTCGATATGGATGTGTGCTGGTTCATTCCGATCTCCTGCAAAAAAGAAGAAACGGTAAGGTCCAATTCGTAAAACAGTTGGCATTTTTCCGACCTGAATTTTCGCCCAATTTATTAATAGTGGTTTGCCTGTCGGCGAAACCACCTTGCCGCGTTAAGCTAACCGGAAGCGGCCCGGAAAGCTGAAAAACAATATCACATTATAAACGTGCTCCGGTTGAGCGCAATGTCAGACGTTTAATTTTACTCTGCCCCTCAGTTATACTGGTCATCTTCCATAAAACTGGCACGGCTGTTTGTACTTTGTAGGGCGGAAAAGCGAAGCGCACTTCCCCCATGGAGCAATTCGAAGTGAAATGCCGGATTACGCTTCGCTAATCCAACCTACGCACTCCGTTACATCGAGGCTACTTGCTTCCGGTTGTGATTGCGCCTGCACGCTCGTAATTCACGACAATGACGCCATTCGGGGTGACTTTGCTTTCCGTCACCTTGAACGCCATCGGGATCGTGCCATCGGCAAACAACCGTTTTCCAACGCCCAACGTTATCGGATATATCATCAGCCAGAACGCATCGACCAAATCATGCTTGATAAGCGTCTGAATGAGATTACCACTTCCCCAAACGTGCAAATCCGGCCCTTGCTGTTGCTTGA